>CAZYHO010000048.1:0-4318 GCA_964647495.1 uncultured Akkermansia sp.
GGTTGTCCTGGAGGGCCTGGACGAGCGGGATGTAATCCGGCAGTGGCGAGTGGCTGGCGAGGACGGGGATGAGGGTGAGGCGGTCGCCGTGCTGGGGCGCGCCGAGGGTGATGGATTCGAGAAATGACTGGATGGCGGGGCGGTCATGGTGGTGCGGCGCCGGGGTGAAGGGCCGGAGGCCGGGGGTGGGAGAGAATGGGAGGAGGTGGGAGGGTGCGGGAAGAATGATGGGGGAGTGTAGCGATGGGGGTGGGACAATTGCTGGGACAGGGGGATGTATTTTTTACTTAAGAAACGTGAAATTCCACTGGCGAATTCTGAGAATGAGGGGGAGAGTGGCGGGTTGTGACATGAAACAGGCGCGCGGATATCCGGATGAAGTGACGACGAGGGCGCGAACGCCGGCGGGGTATTCGCGGCGGGCGCATTACCGGATTTATTTGATTCACGAGATGCTGCGCGGGAGGCGATTTCCGAACTGCCAGACGATGGCGCGGGAAATCGAGGTGAGGGATCGGAAGACGATCCAGAGGGACATCAACTACATGCGGGACGAGATGAACCTGCCGATCGAGTATGATGCGGTGCGGCACGGGTATTATTATTCGGGGCCGGTGCCGGAGATTCCGCTGTTGCACTTGTCGCGGAAAGATTTGCTGGCGTTGTTTCTGGCGCGGAAGGCGATGGAGCCGCTGCGGGGGACGCGGCTGGAGAGGGAGCTGGCGGAGAGTTTCGAGAAGATAGCGGGGGCGTGTCCCGGGGAGGTGACGTTTCAGTGGGCGGAGCTGGACGAGGCGTTTTCGATGAAGGCGCTGGGGGTGGCGGAGGCGGATCTGGCGTTGTTCGGGGACTTGGTTGACGCGGTGCGGGAGCGGCGGGAAGTGACATTTGATTATCGGAAGCTGGAATCGGAGCGGTCGGAGGCGAGGCGGTTGTGGCCGCATCATGTGAGGCAGATCGAGAACGGGTGGTACGTGGCGGGTTACGACTGCGACCGGGGGGCGATGCGCACGTTTGCACTGCCGCGGATGAGCGGGCTGCGGGTGCTGAAGAGGCAGTTCAAGCGGGACGAGGGGTTCGATGCGGAGGATTATTTTGGCGGCGGGTTCGGGGTGTGGAGCTACGGGGAGTCGAAAGGGAGGCGGCATGAAGTGCGGATTCGCTTCGAAGGGTATGCGGCGCGGGTGGTGGCTGAGCGGCGCTGGCACGCGAGCCAGGAAGTGGTTCCGCTGGATGAGGCGGGAGTGATCGAGTTGCGCCTGAAGCTGGCCGGGCTGGAGGAAGTGATGCGCTGGGTGCTGAGCTGGGGGAGCAAGGCGCGGGTGCTGGCGCCCCGGGAACTGCAGCAGCGTGTGGCGGCGGAGGCGGCGAAAGTGGCGGCGATGTCCGATGACGGCGGGCTGACGGGTGGATGAGGTTGTGGGGGGCTTTGGGGCTCATGGGGCCTATGGGCCGCATGTGCCCATGCCCCGTGAACCGTGAACCGTCCCATTCCCGGGACGGCTGCCGGGGATTTCCCGGGGGGCGGCCCGGGCGGGTGTTGGCGCATTTGGCGTGGACAGGGGGCGTGTGTGTTTCATGTTGATCGCCATGTCGATGCCCGTTGCCGCCGGTTCCTCGCCGATCCAGACGATCCGGCTGCCATCTCCCGTGCCGATGACGACGACGCGGTTCCGCGCGCCGAAGAAGAACGTGCCGCAGACGAAGCGGGAGCGCGACGCCCTGCTGGCGCACATCCGGGAACGCCTGGTCCGCGAGCCGCTGGTGCCGCCGATGCCGCTGGAGGAGTTGAGGGTGCACGCCGAGCAGATCATTGCGGAGACCGGGTATGATCCGATTTACCTGCACTACACGGCGGTGCTTCTGAACAACGAGATGTGGCGCGAAGCGCTGGCGGCCATTCCGTTCGAGCGGCGGCTGCTGCTCATGCCGAAGTGCCTGCGCGTCGAGAGCAAATGCCCGGCGCCCTTCGACGAGTTCGGACTGCTCTGCAAACAGTGCGGCCTTTGCACGATCCAGGATTTTCAGAACGAGGCCGAGGCGCTCGGGTACGCCGTGCTGGTGGCGGAAGGGAGCGCGATCGTGATGTCGCTGATCCAGACCGGGCAGATCGAGGCCATCGTGGGCATTTCGTGCCTGCCGGTGCTCGAGCGCACGTTCCCGTACGTCGAGGCCGCGGCGATTCCGGCCGTCGCGGTGCCGTTGCTTCAGGACGATTGCATCGACACGACGGTCGATATCGACTGGGTCTGGGAATACCTGCATTTGACCAGCGAGGACAAGACGCGGCGACTCAATCTGAATGCGCTCAAGGACGAGGTGAGCGGCTGGTTTTCGCGCGAGTCGCTGGACGGCCTGATGGGGCCGGCGGACGGCGCCGCGGAGACGATCGCGCGCGAGTGGCTGGCGGGCGACGGGAAGCGGTGGCGGCCGTTTCTGACGGTGGCGGTGCACCAGGCGCTGCGCGACGAGCCTGAGGCCGCGATTCCCGAGGCGGTGAAGAAGCTGGCGGTGGCGGTCGAGTGTTTTCACAAGGCATCGCTGATCCACGACGACATCGAGGACGGCGATCTGGAGCGCTACGGCCGCCAAACGGTGTCCGGTGCGCATGGCGTGCCCGCCGCCCTCAACGCCGGCGATCTGCTCATCGGCGAAGGCTACCGGCTCATTGCCGAGGCCGACCTGCCGGCCGAAACGCGCCTCGCCATCCTGAAGGTGGCCGCCGACGGGCAGCGCGCGCTGTGCCGCGGCCAGGGCGCCGAACTCGACTGGGCGCGCCACCCGGCTCCGCTCGCGCCGAACCAGGTCCTGGAAATCTTCCGGCTCAAGACGGCGCCGGCGTTCGAGGTCGCGCTGGCGCTTGGCGCGGCCGCGGCCGGGCAGCTTGCGGAGACACACGAGGCGCTGCGCACGTACAGCGAGAACCTCGGCATCGCCTACCAGATCCGCGATGACATGGATGATCTGGGCGCGGACGCCGGCGCGAACGCGCTCGAATCGTTCCGGCCGAGCATCCTGCTGGCGGAGGCCTTCGAAAGGGCCAAGGGCGAGGACAAACTGCTGCTCGACGGCCTTTGGCGGCGCCTCGCCGTGCCGGAGGCGGCCGTCGACCGCGTCCGGTCGATCGCCCATGACACGAAAGCCGACGATACGTGCCTGCTGCTGCTCGAGCGCTACAAGCAGGCGGCCGTGAACGCGTTGAAGGATGTCGGCAACGCGAATCTCAAGGGCCTGCTCCGCCGCACGCTCGGCAAGATCTTCAACGATCTCCAGATCAAGGGCTGGTGCTCGGAGTTCGAGGCGAAGAACCTTTGATGACGGAATCCTGGACCGCCATGGTGACCGGCGCCTCGTCGGGGCTGGGCGAGGTGTTTGCGCGGATGCTGGCTCCGCGCGTGCGGCGGCTCGTGCTCGTCGCGCGCCGCGAAGACCGGCTGCTCACGCTGCGCGCGGAACTGGTCGCCGCGCACGCGAACCTGGACGAGGTGCGGATCTGCCGCGCGGACCTGAGCGTGGAGGCGGAGCGCGAGCGGCTGGCCGCGGCCGAATGCGGCGAAATCGATCTCCTGATCAACAACGCCGGCCTCGGAGACTATGGCGACTTCGCCGGATCGGACTGGGAGCGGTCGCGCGCCATGCTCGAGGTGAACGTGGCGGCGCTGACACGCCTCGCCCACGCGGTCCTGCCCGGCATGCGGGCGCGCCGCCGCGGCGGCATCATCAATGTGAGTTCGCTCGCCGGCGAGCTGTTCATGCCCGATTTCGCGGTGTACGCGGCCACCAAGGCGTACGTGACGCGGTTTTCCGAGGCACTGCGGCTGGAAACGCGCGAGGACGGGATCGCGGTGGTCGCGGTGTGCCCGGGACCGGTGCACACGGAATTCGGCGCGGTCGCCCACCGCCCCGGCCAATCGAAACGCGATATGCCGCTCTACGGCCTGCTCTACGCGCGGCCGGAAAAAGTGGTGTCGGACGCTCTGGACGCCCTGCACTCCGGGCGCGCATGTGTCTTCCCGACATGGCGCGTGCGGTGGCTCGCGGCCGGCATCCGCTGGCTGCCGGTCCGGGTGTTGCGTGGCGTCATGGGCCGGCGTCCGCGCCGGTCATCGGGTGGCGGGGTGTGAGGGGTGGGGTGGGGGGGAGGCTGAAGGGAGGAGTGCGTGGCAGACCGTTATCCATCGCTTCGGGACGAGAGGAATTGATGTTCAATGTGTCGCAGGTGGCGACGATCGCCGTCGGGCCAGGCATTGGTACTTGGTGATTCCGGATTCGGGGGCTCATTCGTGCGCACGTCGTATGTGAGAAGGTGCGAGACGCA
>CAZYHO010000048.1:4418-16594 GCA_964647495.1 uncultured Akkermansia sp.
CTGGACATGTCCGACTACGAACGCATCGCCAAGGCCATCGCCTACATCACGAGGAACGTCAGGGAGCAGCCGACGCTCGACGATGTTGCCGCGCATGTGCATCTGAGTTCCTTTCACTTTCAGCGGCTGTTCAGCCGCTGGGCCGGCACGACGCCAAAGCGATTCCTGCAGGTGTTGACGCTCGAACTTGGCAAGCGGTTGCTGGAGGAGCCGGGATCGTTGCTGGACGTCTCGGACGCGCTCGGCCTGAGCAGCGGCTCGCGCCTGCACGATCACTTTGTGCAACTGGAAGCCGTGACGCCGGGCGAGTATCGCAACAAGGGCAAGGGCGTCGTGATCGAGCACGGCACGCACGACACGCCGTTCGGCAGGCTCTTCGTCGCGCGCACACCGCGCGGCGTGTGCCGAGCCGCGTTTGCCGATGCGGAGGACACGGGCGCGCAACTCGACATCCTTCGCCGGACGTGGCCGCTGGCCTCGTACACCGCCGGCGCGGCCGGCGCGGAGGCGGCGGCGGAGGTCGCCGGGCTGCTTTCCGCCACGCGGAACGAGCGGGCGAGCCGTCCGCTTCCGCTCTCGC
Source organism: uncultured Akkermansia sp. (assembly GCA_964647495.1). Taxonomy (GTDB): domain Bacteria; phylum Verrucomicrobiota; class Verrucomicrobiia; order Verrucomicrobiales; family V1-33; genus CAJBME01. Next base: position 4,999 of record CAZYHO010000048.1, read on the forward strand.
TGCACGTCGCCGGCACCAATTTCCAGATCGCAGTGTGGCGGGCGTTGTTGCGCATTCCCGCCGGCAGCGCGGTCACGTATTCGCGGATCGCGGAGGCGGCCGGTTCACCGCGCGCGGTGCGCGCGGTCGGCACGGCGATCGGCGCGAATCCGGTAGCGTTTCTGATCCCGTGCCATCGGGTGATCGAGCGAAGCGGCGCACTCGGCGGCTACCGCTGGGGACTGGAGCGCAAGCAGGCGATGCAAGCGTGGGAACGGCTGCGCGAAGTTCCGCGGGCAGGATGAAAAGGGGGATTCGGTGGAATGAGCGAGAGAGTAGAATGGGTGTTTGATGAGGAGAAGGTGGGAAGGGACGCGAGGGACGCGAGGGACGGGAAGGGCTTCCGGGATGTGGCGGAGCGCCCTGGCCGCGAGGATCGGGATTTTCCGGCTGGGGCAAAGAGGGGGATGACATCTGGCGGGGGCATGCCAAAGTAGGCGGGTTTCACCGGGGGAGCCGCGACCGCGCGCGTGGTTCGGGTTCTCCCTTTCCGAACTTCATATGAGCGTGGCGCCCCTTTATTTCATCATCTTCGGCACAGTGGCCGAGGTCTTCGGCATCCTCGGCTGGATGCGCGCGAAGAGCCGGGCATCGCTGATCGCCGGGCTTGCATCGGGCCTGCTGCTGACGGCGGCGGGGATTCTCGGGCTCCTGAATTTCGGGCACGCGGCTCACTGGCTGGGCGGCGTGGTTTCGCTGTTGTTGCTGGGGCGGTTTCTGCCCGGCTTTCTGCGCACCAAGGCGCTGTACCCGGCCGGTGTGATGAGCGGGCTTGCGCTGATCGGGCTCATCCTTGCCGTTCTTTTTCTTTACTCGACATGAACGACCCTCGATTTTCCGAAACCTCGGGATCCGGTGCGTGGGCCGGGCCGCCGCCGCGCCGGCAAGGCGTGTTGGGGCGTCTGCTGCTGCTGCTTTTGCTGGCCGGGCTGTTCATTCTTCCGTTCACCGGGTCGGGCCGCCGGTTGAAGCAAGGCGCGATCGAGGTGATTCAGGCGGCGAAAGGGACGGCGCCGGCGCCGGCGCCCGCCGCCGCGCCGGGGGAACCGCAGGCTCCGGCCGATGGGCGTGCACCGGAAGTGATCATCCAGGAAAAGATCGTCTACCGGGATCCGCCGCCGCCGCCACTGCCGGCGTCATTTGTTCCGCGCAAATCGGTCTCGGTCGCGGACTTGTACAACGGCATCAAGATTCAGACGAAGCTGGACAGCGAGCAAGGCGGGCTGGCATCGGTGGAGCGCAAGAATCCCGGCGCCTACCAGGTCACGTTTCAGGTGAACCTGACGGTTCCGAAGCCGAACACGACGCTGGCCGAACTTGCCGGCCTCAACTCCCACCTTCCGAAGGCGCTGCCCGGCCTGAGCGGGATGCTGCCGGGCGCGAAAGTGAGCGGGTTTTACCACCACCTTTACGAGATCAAGCAGAAGACGATCGAGCGGAACCTGACGCAGCTCGACAAGGCGCTGTCGCGCCACAATTTCTTCGATTGCGAGACGGTGCTCGAATTGCAGCATCCGTCGACCGGGCGCCGTGTGCTGCTGTTGCAGGGCGAAATGGACGTGGTGGCGGACGGATCGGACGGCGACCGGATGGCGGATTTCGACAACTATATCTTTGCCTCGACGCATTTTCAGGGGACGACCAGCTATTCCTGGAAGAAACGCACGACCAAGGCCAACCCATTGATTCCCAAGTACGAAGGGCGGATCGCCGAGGCGCGGAAAAAGCTGGCCGCGACCACGGCCGCAGCGCAGAAAAAGAGCATCGAGGGAGACATCACGTGGTACAGGCGGGTGATATCCACGCTGAAGACGACGAGTTTTCTGATAGCTTCCGAGGATCCCTTTATCGTGCTGCCGCTTTCGGTGCGCGGATACACCGGTGTCGAGCCATTCGCTCCGCAGTTGGGGGATTACGCGGTGGTGGTGAGCGGGAACCGGCTGTTTCCGGCGATCGTGGGCGACTACGGCCCGCGCGAAAAAGTGGGCGAGGCCTCGCTGCGGATCGCGAAAGAGATCAACCCGAAGGCCACGCCGTACGCGCGCCCGGAGAGCGACTTGAAGATCAGCTATTTTATCTTCTCGGGATCGGCGGACAAGCCGTTTGGTCCGCCCGATTACGCACGGTGGCACGAGCGCTGCGCGGCGCTGCTCGCGGAGGTCGGCGGGACAGGGGATGGCTACACGCTGCACCAGTGGGAGGACCGGCTGAAACCGAAACCTGATCCCGCCGCGCCGGTGGAGGCCGCGCCCGAGGCCGCGATCACGGAGTCCCGGGCCGCGGCCACGACCACCGATGGTGCGATTGCCGCCGACGATTCGCAGGCTGCCGATGATGCGGCCGCCTCGCCTCTGCCTGCTTCGGAGGTGCGCTGAATGGAGCAACCGTCGGCGGCCGTCACGCGGGCCACATTTCGCAATGAGATGCTGCGGTCGATTCCGGCCGGAGTGCTGGAGACGGTCACCGCGACGTTCGCGATTCTCATTGCGGAAAAAGTGTTTCTCGCCTCGCCGCAGGCGAAGGAACTCGCGCTCATGGGCGGGCGCGGCGGCCTGGCGGCCAGTTTCGCCGTGGTCTGGGTGCTTTCGAAATTTCGGCGCCCGCTGAACCAGCTTGTGGCGTGGCTCAATCACGCGGCGGGCGTGTGTTTCGCGCTGGCGGCGATGCTGCCCGATCATCTCTGGGCCTTTGTGGCGGGATGCAGTCTGGGGATGTTCTGGTTCGGGTTTCAGACGCCGCTGCTCACGACGATCTACCGCGACAACTACCCGGAGGCGCGGCGGGGGCGGCTGTATTCGGTTTCCGCGCTGAGCCGGTCCGCCGCGACGATCCTCTTTGCCTGGACGGCGGGGAAATGGCTGGATGCCGACATCGACAACTATCGCTGGCTGCTGTGGATCTTCGCGGGATGTTCGTTCGCTTCCGGCTGGCTGCTCTGGCACATCCCGTGCCGCCACGTCGGCATGGGAACCGGGAGGGCGGGCCTGTTTCACGCGTTCCGGTGGGTGCGGCTCGATCCCGTGTTCCGGCTGTTTTTGATCGCGTACATGGTGCTGGGGCTGGGCAACCTGGTGATGGACGCGCTGCGCACCGAGTTCCTGGTGAACCCGGTCTATGGCCAGAAATTCAAGCCATCGGAAGTGGCCTTTCAGGTGGCGCTGCTCACCTCGGTGGTCCCGATGGCTTTCAAACTGCTGAGCGCCTGGCCCTGGGGATGGCTGTTCGACAAGGTCAGCTTCATCACGGTGCGCACCCTGCTGAACGCGCTCTTCGCGCTGAGCATGCTGGTTTATTTCGCGGGGTCCAGCTACACCTGGTGGTGGGCGGGCGCGGCGTTGTTCGGCGTGGCTCTGGGCGGCGGCAACGTGGTCTGGAACCTCTGGGTCACGAAACTGGCGCCCGGAGACCGCGTCGCCGACTATATGAGCGTGCACACGTTTCTGACCGGGTTGCGCGGCCTGGTGGCGCCGGTGATCGCGTTCCGCATGGCCGGGTTGATGGACATTGCGACGCTGGCATGGATATGCGCCGCCATGATCGCCTTTTCCACGCTTCTGATGCTTCCGGAGTGGCGCAATGCCCGCGCCGCCGAAGAGCCGCCGCCGCTCGAGGAAACATGACGATTTTCACCCGCCGGTGATGACGACCTGGGCCACCGCGTGCGCGGCCGTGTGGGACAAGCTCACATGGATCCCGGCGACGCCGCGTGCGGCCGCGGTGGCCGCGGCGGTTCCGTGGAGCACGATGCGCGGGCGGCCGGCATCGTCGTTCTCCACCTCGATCTCGCGAAAACCCATGGCCTCGCCGATGCCTGTGCCGAAAGCCTTGGCCACCGCCTCCTTGGCCGCGAACCGCGCCGCGAGACGCTCGTGCCGCGCGCCGCAGGCGTCGATTTCCCGCTGCGTGAAGAGCCGCTGAAGGAAGCGAGGTCCATGGCGGTCGACCGCCGCCGAAAAGCGATCCACTTCCACGAGATCGACGCCGATTCCGATGATGCTCATGATCGCCGGCGGCTCACAGGACCTCGGACTCGAGCTGATACCGGTCCATGAGCGCGCGCATTTCCGCGACAGCGGCGGTCAGGCCGATGCCCAGCGCGCGGCAGACGAGATGGTGGCCGATGTTCAGCTCGTGCAGATGCGGGACGGAGAGCAGCTCTCCGATGTTGTGGGTGGTGATGCCGTGGCCGGCATTGACGACGAGGCCCGACGTGTGCGCGGCGATCGCGCCGGATTTGAGTTTTTCCGTTTCGCGCCGGCGGACGGATCCGTGGGCATTGGCGAAGGCGCCCGTGTGCAGCTCGACCATGTCGGCTCCGGTGCGGGCGGCGGCGGCGATCTGCGCGACATCCGGATCGATGAACAGGCTGACCTTGATGCCGGCGTCCTGGCAGCGGCGCGAGGTTTCGGCGACCAGCGATTCCTGGGAGGCGACGTCCAGGCCCCCCTCAGTGGTCACCTCCTTGCGGTGCTCGGGCACGAGGCACACGGAATACGGTTTCACGGTGAGCGCGATGGCGATGATCTCCTCGGTGAGGCCCATTTCGAGGTTGAGGCGCGTGGCGATGCTGTCGCGCAGCCAATGGACATCGGCGTCCTGGATGTGGCGGCGGTCCTGGCGCAGGTGGATGGTGATCTGGTCCGCGCCGCCGGCCTCCGCCTCGCGGCATGCCTGCAGCAGGTCGGGCTCGACGCCGGGCAGGTGGATAAGATCGCGGTAACGCACCTGCCGGAGCGTGGCCACGTGATCGACATTGACGCCAAGTTGGAGACGGGACATGGACGGGGGCGGATGTGCGTGGGCGGCCGCGAATCCGGCCGCCACGCGTGCCGCCATCATGAGCCGCGATTGGCGCCTGTGGAAAGCACGAACACGCGTCGGCCTGCGATCCATCAGGCGAGCCCCCGATTCGCCACCCGGTCCCAAAAACATAGTGCGATTCATCCACAAGAGCGCTTTTCCCACACAGGGCGACAAGCACTTTGCAGCCCAGCAGCCCGTAATCTGTGCGGCGCCTTGCGAACCCGGCGCCCTGCGAACCTGCAAAGATTTGACGCCAATCCCCTTTGAATCCACGTTGGCACGCGGCCGCCAGCAGCCCCTGAAGTCCGGGAACCGAGTGGCCTGATGGCCTGTTTGCCCTGCTCGGCCTATCTGCCTCATCGGCCCATCAGACCCTGATCCGTGTTGACCATGTTGACCAAGCGCATCATCCCCTGTCTGGACGTGACGTATCGCGACGGCGCGAGCCGGGTGGTGAAAGGGACGCGGTTTCTCGATTTGCGGGACGCCGGCGATCCGGTCGAGTGCGCGATGGCCTACAACGGGCAGGGCGCGGACGAACTCGTGTTCCTCGACATCACGGCGAGCAGCGACGCGCGGCGGAGCATGGTGGATGTCGTGGCCCGCACGGCGGAGCATTGTTTCATGCCGCTGACGGTCGGGGGCGGGCTGCGCACGGTGGACGACATGCGCACCATGCTCCTGGCGGGAGCCGACAAGGTGTCGCTGAATACGGCAGCCATCCGGCAGCCGGATCTCATCGACGCCGGAAGCCAGGCGTTTGGCGCGCAGTGCATCGTCGTCGCCATCGACGCGAAACGGAATCCCGATGGCCGGAGCTGGAACGTCTACACACGCGGCGGTCGGGATCGCGAAGATCTGGACGCCGTCGCCTGGGCCACGGAAGTCGCGCGCCGCGGCGCGGGCGAAATCCTCCTTACCAGCATGGACGCCGACGGCACCAGGGATGGCTATGACCTCGCGCTGACGCGGGCGGTCAGCGAGGCGGTCGGCATCCCGGTCATCGCGAGCGGCGGCGCGGGCACGCTCGACCACCTGGCCGCCGTGCTTGGACCGGCCGGAAAAGCCGACGCCGTGCTCGCGGCCAGCATTTTCCACTTCGGACAGTACACGATCCCCGAAGCAAAGGCATACCTGGCCGCCCATGGCGTGCCGGTGCGGCCGGGTCATGGGCCGGCTCCAGAAGCCTGTTGAGCGGACGCGCCTAGGCAACCACGATCGGGGCCAGCCGGTCTCCGCCTGCGGCGCTGGCGGACACGCACGAAACTCGCGGTCGGCACGATGATCAATCCCGGCCAGCATCTTCTTATGGGGATGAGCCGGCTGCTCGGCGTCGTCATGGCGGCCGCGCCAACGGAGCCCGGCTTGAATTGGCCGGACGGGGCTGAAGGCAAAACCACGGCCTTGCCGAGATCAAACGCGAAGCGACGCAATACCCAGGCATGCGGTCTCCCGAAGAATCGATTGTCGCGCGGGGGGTGGCGGGTAAGTTGCGCGGATGATGTCGTTGACTGTTCGATTGCTGTGGGTGGGGCTCGGGCTGGCGCTGTTGGCCAGGCCGGGTCTGGCGCAGGACGGGAGGATGGATTATGGGCGGAGCGAATTCGTGATCGTGAGCGGCGGTCCGGCGCTGAGGAAGTGGGAAAACCTGCGCATTCCGGCCGAGCAGCACGACCGATGGTGGGGGAATTTCATCCGGTCCGCGCGCATCCGCATCCAGCAGATCCGCCGCGCGCATGGGCCGTCCGCCCGCATCACGTGGCTGGTTTACCGGCCGTCGTACGAGCTGCGCGTGCCGGAGGACGCCGCGCGGAACGCCGAGCAGCCGGCCGCCATCAGCAAGATCGACTCGGTGCGGGACGCCTACGACCTGAAGCTCATCTATTTCAGCACGACGAACGAACTCGTCCGGTACCTGAATTCGCGTCCGCGCCGTTCGGTGGTGAACTTCGAGTACTTCGGGCATTCGAACAGGCACTGCTTCATGTTCGATTACAGCGCGGATATCAGCGGGGCCAGCACGGCATACCTGCACGAGTCCCAGCTCCGGCAACTGCGCGGCGGCGTTTTCCACCCGAAGGCCACCGTCCGCAGTTGGGGGTGTTACACGGCGCAGAGTTTTTCCAGGAAGTGGAAACAGGCGCTGGGGATCTCGATGGAGGGCGCCGACGGCAAAACCGACTACAGCGTCATCATCGACCACGTCTCCCTCCCCCGCGTCAACGGCCGCTGGATACGATGATGTTTTCGTCATTCGTCATTGGTCATTCGTCACTGGCCCAACCTGGCGGACGTTTCGGATCGTTCGATGCCGCGAAGTCGAAGCCAAGGATCGACGGAGCGGCGAATGACGAATGACCAATGACCAATGACGAATGACCCGACCCGCCATGAAGTACGCTGAACTCGACCGTCTTTACCACCAGCCGTTTTTTGACCTGTTGAAGCAGGCGAGGGGGGTGCATGACGCGCACTGGCCGTCGAAGGAGGTGCAATTGTGCACGCTGCTGTCGATCAAGACCGGCGGTTGCTCGGAGGACTGCGGGTACTGTGCCCAGAGCGCGCGACATGACACCGGGCTGAAGATCGAGCGGCTGATGACATGCGACGAGGTGATGGAGCGGGCGCGAGTGGCGGCGGCGAGCGGGTCGACGCGTTTTTGCATGGGGGCGGCGTGGCGCGGTGTGCGCGGCGGCACCGAGCGGTTCGAGCAGGTGCTGGAGATCGTGCGGCGGGTGAGCGCGCTCGGGATGGAGGTGTGCACGACGCTGGGCGAACTCGGACCGGAAGAGGCGCGCCAGCTCAAGGAGGCTGGCGTCACGGCTTACAATCACAACATCGATACCTCGCGCGAACACTATCCGAACGTCGTCACCACGCACACGTTCGATGACCGCCTGCGCACGATCAGGAATGTCCAGGACGCCGGCATGTCGGTCTGCTGCGGCGGCATCCTCGGGCTGGGCGAAACGATCGAGGACCGCCTGAAAATGCTCGAAACGCTCGCCGCCTTCACTCCACCGCCCGAGAGCGTGCCGATCAATTCGCTCATGCCGATGCCGGGCACGCCGATGGCGCAGCACGCCCAGGTCGACGTGTTCGATCTGGTGCGGCTCATCGCGGTGGCGCGGATCGCCCTGCCGCGCGCCAAGGTGCGCCTGTCCGCCGGTCGCACCGCGCTGAGCCGCGAGGCACAGGCGCTTTGTTTTTTCGCCGGCGCCAATTCCATTTTCTACGGCGAAAAACTGCTCACCGCGCCCAACCCGGAAAAAAACGAGGATATCCGCCTCCTGCAATCCCTGGGCCTGACCCCGCAAATGCCGATGGCCGAATGAGAAAGTTTGATTCCGGGGGATTCGCGGTCATTCGTGGGGGACTGCATGAAACTGGCCATCTTGTCGCGGAGTCGCACTCTGTATTCGACCCGGGTGCTGGCGCAGGCGGCGCGCCGGCGCGGGCACCGGGTGCATGTGGTTGATTATCTGCGTCTGCACATGGACATCACGAGTCGCGAGCCGCGCATTTATCTGGGGCGCCGCGAACTGACCGATTATGATGCGATCATCCCGCGGATCGGCGCCCAGCACACGTTTTTCGGAACGGCGGTGGTGCGGCAGTTCGAGATGATGGGGGTGTTCACGCTGAACGAGAGCGTGGCGATTTCGCGGGCGCGGGACAAATTGCGCTGCCTGCAATTGCTCGCGCGGCGCGGGATCGGCCTGCCGGTGACCGCGTTTGCCCACGATCCGGAGGCGGCGAAGGATTTGATCGACATCTGCGGCGGCGCGCCGCTGATCATCAAGCTCCTGGAGGGCACGCAAGGGATGGGCGTGGTGCTTGCCGAGACCGAAAAGGCGGCGGAGTCGGTCATCGAGGCGTTTCGCGAGCTGGATGCGCATATCATGGCGCAGGAATACATCGCCGAGGCGGGCGGGGCGGACCTTCGCGCCTTCGTCGTCGGGGACGAGGTGGTGGCGGCCATGAGGCGGCAGGCGGCCAAGGGCGAGTTCCGGGCGAATTTGCACCGCGGGGGCAAGGCGGAGCCGGTCGAGCTTTCCGAGATGGAGCGCCGCACCGCGCTGCGGGCGACGAAAGCGCTGGGGCTCAACGTGGCCGGCGTGGACCTGATCCGCTCCAACAAGGGAGCGCTGGTCATCGAGGTCAACGCGAGCCCGGGCCTGGAGGGCATTCAGGCGACGACCGGTGTCGATGTGGCGACGAAGATCATCCGGCTGATCGAGCGCAATGCAAAGGATGGGCCGGACGCGACCCGTGGGCGCGGGTAGCGCAAATTTCGGTTTTCAGGCGCGCGCGAACATCCCATACTGACGTTCATGGAAGGCCGCTATTTCCGTTGGGTATCGTTGCTGATCGTCGTCCTGATGACGATCTTCGTGATCGCGGAGCGTGGGAAGCCGGAGGAAGAGCAGAACGGGCTGACGGTGATGCTGGCGTTCATCGTGGCGAGCGTGCTGTGCGCGATTTTGTTTGTCACGTGGATCTTGCCGACTCTCGGCGACAAGGTGACCGAGGCGATGGTCAGCTCCGGGGAAAAAGTGCGCGATACGCCCGGAGCGATCGTGGCGCGGCACATCGCCCAGGGCGATTACGAGGGCGCCATCACCGAGCTGCAGAAGCAATCGTTCGCGGAGCCGCAGAATCCGCGGCCGGTTCTGGAAATCGCGCGGCTGCATCTGGAAAAACTCGAAGATCCACAGAGCGCGCTGCAGTCGCTTCAGACGGCGCTGGTGAGCCGCGAATGGCCGGCTCTGCACGAGGCCACCCTGCGGCTGAAACTGGCGGATCTGCTGGCGTCGGCGAGCCCGCCGGACTTCGAAGCCGCCAAGGCGGAGGTTCAGCAGGTGATCGACCGGTTTCCGGGCACGACGCAGGCGGCGGATGCCTCGGCTTTGTTGAACCAGATCCAGGAAAAGCAATTTTTGGCGTCGCGGGGCGAATGATGCGGGCGGTCCGAGGCGTTTGCCTCGGGATTCCGCCACCGCATGACCAGGGAAACCATCGATTTTTCGCGCGGCCCGTGCCATCTGCCCAAAGCGGCGCCGCTCGTGGGAGCGGCGGCGGCGGGAGTGGTTGTGGCCGATTGTTTTCCGGAGTGGGGGGCGGCGGCGTGGTGTCTCGCGCTGGCGGCGGCGGTGGCCTGGTTCGCGCGGTTCGACTGCCGGCCTGCGCTGCTTGTGGCGGTGGCGGCGGCATTCGGGCTGTCGCATGCGCTCGATCGCGCGGCGCGCGCCCGGTTTCCGCTGGCGGAGCCGTTGCGGGACGAGGGCAGGATCGAAGTCGTGGCCGTCGGCGTTGTGGCGGACGCGCCGGTGGCGGGCGCCCGCGGGCTGCGGTTTCCGCTGCGGATCGAATCGGTGAGCGGCCGCGATGGCGCGTGGCGCGCGCGGGCGACGGTGCTCGCCTGGTGGCGGGCGCCGGATACCCGGGAGGCCGTGCTTCCCACGTGCGGCGACCGCCTTGAGGTGCGCGGCTGGCTGGAGGAGGCCCGGCGCGCCCGCAATCCGGGGCAGTTCGATACCGGGGCGTGGTTCGAACGGAAGCGGTTCGTCGCGGCCCTGGAGGCGACCCGGCTTCGCGTGACGGAACCGGCGGCAGCGCTGCCCATGAAACGGCTGGCGCTCCGCGTGCGCGGGTGGCTGGAGTCCGCGATCACGCACGACCTCGACGGCTTGCCCACCGAGGCCGCCGTGGTCAAGGCGATGGTGCTCGGCACCCGCGACGACATGGCGGGGGATGTGGACCGCGCCTTTCTGCTGTCCGGGACGCTGCATATTTTCTCGGTGAGCGGCCTGCACGTCGGGTTCGTCGCCATGATTCTGTGGCGGCTGCTGAACCTGCTGCGGTTAAGACGCCGCCAGGCCGCATGGGCGAGCATCCCGCTGGTCATGTTTTATGCGCTGGTGACCGGCTGGGAGCCGGCGGCGGCGCGGTCGGCGGTCATGGCGTCCGTGGTGCTGCTGGGGATCGGGCTCGACCGGCCGCCGGCGTTTTTCAACTCGCTGTGTCTGGCGGCGCTGTGGCTGCTGGCGGCGGATACGCACCAGTTGTTCATGCCCGGAGCCCAGTTGTCGTTTGTCGTCATCGGGGCCATCGGCGCGGCAAGCCACCCGGTGGCCGGCCGATTTCGGCGGATTCTGGAGCCGGACCCGTTTTTACCTCGGCTGCTGTGGGGCCGCTGCCGGCGGTGGGGATGGGCGATGTGGTCGTGGATCGCCAATATGCTCGCCGTTTCCACGGTGGCGGGCGCCGGCTCCACGCCGCTCACGCTCTGGCACTTTCAACTTGCCACTCCCATCTCGCTGGCCGCCAACATGCTCCACGTGCCGCTGGCCGGATTCATCCTGGCCACGGCCGGGCTGAGCGCCGCCACGCATTCGTGGTGGCCGGCGGCCGCCTCTGTTTTTGCCCATGCCAACGCCGCGCTGGCTCGCGTGTGCCTGGTGACCGCCGGATGGTTCGCGGAAGTCCCAGGCGGCGCGGTGCAGTGGAATCCGCGCCTCTTCGCCGAGCCCGCCGCCTCCTGCCGCATCACCGTTTTCGATGTCGGCGATGGCGGCGCCGTCCTCGTCCGCACGCCGTCGGGAAAGGCATGGCTCATCGATACCGGCCGCCCCAGCGCGTTCCGCGGCATCGTGGCGCCCGGCCTTTCCTGGCACGCGGTCGGGCGGCTGGACGGCCTCGTCCTCTCGCACGGCGATCACGATCACGTGGGCGCGGCACTCGAGGCGCTCGA
>CAZYHO010000049.1:0-10701 GCA_964647495.1 uncultured Akkermansia sp.
ATCGCTGGAGACGAGGATGTGGTCGATGGGGATCTGGAACAAGAGGGAGTCGTTTTGCCAGGTGGGCTGCCAGCCGAATCCATGAGCGCTGTCGCGGAGGCCGGTGCGGGCGATGAGGCCGCGGAATGCGTGGCTCCATGGGGTGGCGTTGAGGTCACCGGCGAGGATCCGGGTGCGCACCGGATGAGCGGCGAGGTAGTCGGTGGCCTCGGCCAGCGCGGCATCGCGGAAAAGGCTGCCATGGCGTCCGGTGGGCGGGCATGGATGCATGCCGAGCACGAGGACATCGCGGCCGTGCCAGGGAAAAACAGCGGCGATCGAGGGCGAGTGGAACGGCCCGAAGTCGAGGACATCGAGGCGGGACCAGCCGCGGCGGCCGAGCAGGGCGCAGCCGAACGGGTCGTCCTGAGGCTGAAAATGCTGATGTGGATACACGTCGGCGAGTGATCGCAGGGCCTTGGCCCAGGCCGGTGTGATCTCGCAGAGAAAAAGGACATCGGCTTGCGAGGCGCGCAGCCACTCGATGGACTGCTCGGAATGCGCGTTGCGGTACAGGAGGTTGCATGTGAGCACGACGAGCGGCCGGGAGGCGCGTGGATCGTGTGCCAGGGACAGTGGCGACGCGCCGGTGGGCGCCGTGGATGGCGCGATGAAGAGCGGGGCGAGTTGATGGGCGTTGACCGCCGCGCCGATCAGGAAAAGGGAGGCCGCCAGCCACCGGCGTGCCGCGACCAGGACGACCGCCGAGCCCGCAAGCGCCAGGAGATACTGCCCGCGGAAATGCGAGAACAAGTCGAGCGCCCAGTGCCACGTGCCGACGAACCCCAGGCCGGTGGCGACCAGCGCGACAGCGCTCGCGGCTTCGAGCAGTCCCACGGCGGATTTCCACGGCTGCCGCCTCGACCAGGTGCCAGGCGATGGGGAGGAATCGCTCATCGTGTCACCGTCGCCGCGCGGCCGGCCAGGCCACAGTGGAAAGCGCTCATGACCGGGGAATGACGAGCTTCCGCCCGTTGATGATCCGGTCGCTCTTCAAGTTGTTCGCCTTCTTGATCGACTGGATCGGCACGCCGTAACGGCGGCTCAAGCTGGAAAGCGTGTCGCCACTCTTGACCGTGTGGGTGGTGGATTTCTTGGCCGCGGGTTTTTGGGGCGGAGGTTTTTTGGCCTGAGGTTTCGGGGGCGCGGGTTTCGAAGCGGCCGGTTTTTTTGGAGGTGTGGTCGAAGCGGGGCGCGACGCGGGTTTCTGGGGCTGGCGCGTAGGGGTCGCCGCTTTGCGGGGCGGCGGGAGCGGCCGGCGCTCCGGTTCCGCGTCGTCGGATCGCCCGTCCTCGGTGCGGTCAGTATTGATGAAGCGTCCGTAACGCACCGCGCCTTCGGCGGCCCAGGCGTCGATATAGCGGCCGGCGGAATCGAACGGGTAATCCGAGCGCGACATCCGGTGAGGCGGAGTGGCGACCGAGTCGGGTGTAAGGCTCATTTTTTGATCCGGCGACGCGCACGAAACCAGGCCCATCCCCAGCAGGACGAGCAGACCCGGTTTCAGTCGCGGTGGGACGTCCATAGCATGCCACATGGCCCGGACAGACGGGCGGGGCGGGCCGCGATGCAAGCCGAAATGGGAATGGACTCGCGGGCTCGCGGGGCCGAGTGTTTCGGGCCTCACAGGATGCGTTCGACGAACCGTGTGGCCTCGAACAGTTCGAAGTCATCGGCGCCCTCGCCGGTCCCGATGAAGCGGACCGGGATGCCCAGTTCCTGCTGGATCGGGATGACGATGCCGCCTTTGCCGGAGCCGTCGAGTTTGGTGACGATCAGGCCGGTGAGCGATCCCATGGCTTTCTGGAATTCGCGTGCCTGCGTGAGGGCGTTGGATCCGGTGGTGGCGTCCACGACGAGCAGAGTTTCGTGCGGGGCCGACTGATCTTTGCGCGCGAGGACGCGGCGGATTTTGCCCAGTTCCTCCATGAGGTTGTGGCGGGTGTGGAGGCGGCCGGCGGTGTCGCAGAGCAGGTAGTCGAATCCCTCGCGCACCGCGCGGTCGTATGCTTCGAAGCACACGGACGCGGGATCGGCCTGGTAGTGGGTCTTGACGATGTCGACGTCGAGCCGGCGCGCCCAGGTCTCCAACTGCTCGATGGCTGCGGCACGGAAGGTGTCCGCCGCCGCGAGCAGGACCCGGTTTCCTTCGCGTTTGAGCCGCCGCGCGAGTTTTGCGGTCGACGTCGTTTTGCCCGTGCCGTTCACGCCGGTCACGAGAACAACGGTCGGACCGCTTGTGGCGCGCAGGAGCGGCTCCCCGCGGGCCGGCAGCACCCTGAGGATTTCATCGCGGGCCGCGCCGGCGATCTGCTCGAGCTGAAGCGCGCCGCCCTGGGCACGGAGTGACTCGATCACCCGCTCGGTAAACACCGGACCCAGATCCGCCTGAATGAGGAACGCCTCCAGATCTTCCCAATCGATCGTGGGTTGACGGACAAACAATGACTTGAGTTTGGCAAACAGGCCCACGGGATGCTCGGTGCTTGGGAATGGGGTGATGGGAGAGGGACTCGGGGACTGAGGGACTGGGAGACTGGCGAAGGGGGAGGGGAGACTGGCGAAGGGGCATCAGGGGACGGTGGGGGGCGGTGATTCACCGGGAGGGATGGCTCCAGTGGTGCGCAGGGGGCGGGTCAGGTGTTTTTTGAGTTCGTCGAGGACGCCGTTGACGAAGCGCGGTGAGTCCGGCGCGCCGAGCCGGCGGGCGACCTCGATGGCTTCGTTGATGGCGACGACCGGCGGTGTTTCCAGGCAATGGAACATTTCGTAGGCGGCCAGCCGGAGCACATTGCGGTCGACCACCTCCAGCCGGTCCAGCGACCAGTTCTGCAGCGCTTCGGCGAGGCGGCCGTCGATTTCGAGGCGGTTGGAAAGCACTCCCTGGACGAGCGACTCCGCGAACCGGCGCGCGCCGCGGCCGGCTTGATGGACCGACCAGAACAGATCGAACCGGGAAGGATCGGGGGCCGGATTCTGCTCCAGGCTATAGAGGAACTGGACGGCCGCTTCCCGGCCCTCGCGGCGGACGCTGCTCATGTGTTGGCGCGTTCTCGTTCGCGCATTCCCGGATAGGCGGCGTGCAGTTTCTGGAAGAGTTCGGCCATGCCCATCGCCGCTCGCGCCGCCTCCACGCCGCGGTTGATTTCGGCGCCGAAACAGCGTTCGCGCGCCTGTTCCTCATCCTGCACGAGGAGCACCTCGCTGATCACCGGAAGCTCGTGCCGCACCGCCATTTCCGAAAGCCGCTCCGCCACCGTCCGCGCAATGATATCCGCATGCGCCGTCTCCCCTTCGATCACCACCCCCAGCGCGATGACTACATCCGCATTGCTGTGGTTCAGAACATATTCCGCGCAGACAGGGATTTCGAATGCCCCGGGCACACGATAAAGCGGGATGCTCGAGTTCGGCATCAGCGACAGCAATTCATTGCGGCACGAGTCTATGAGCCCCTGCACCAACTCCTCGTTGAACGTGCTGGCGACGATAGCAAAGATGCGGCGTGGCCCGATCAATCGGGGCCGGCGGGTGATGGTCTTGTCCGACATGAAGCTTGGAGACTGGATTCCGCGGGGCGGCGTCGCAAGGCGGATTTTCGCGAAATCAAGGCGCCAGGGCGGCCAGGTCTCCCGGTGTCCGGAAACGATGATGATGCGGAGGATGACGCGGGCGTGCGTGTGGGGAGCATGAAGACCGGAGTGGCGTCGGCTTCAGCCGGTCAGCGAAACCTGGAGCGGAGGAGTGTTTCGCGTGAAGCTGCGCGCGCCGTTTGAAACCAGGACTCTCTATGCCAATGTGTCCGCTCAACAGCCGCTCCGGGCTGGATCAGGTTCGGGGCGGAGCGAATTCAAGGGAGTATGCCTTGACGCCACATCTGCCTGGAGCAGGCTTGCGTGCCTCGACCGTCGGCATCCATACCATCAACGCCATATTCCCCAGCCACATGAACTCTGCCCGTTTTACCCTCAAGGCCGTGCTGACCTTCGTGCTCATCGCGTCTTCGCATTCGGCCGCTGATTACGTATGGTGGGAAGGCGAAGCCGCGCGGGAGCATGGTTTCAACAACCGGGACTTCTCGCCATCCCACTACGGAGAAAAAGCCCAGGGGCTCAGCGGCGGCGACTGGCTCAACACCGGCGGACGGCGGGACAGCACCGTGCGCGCGGTCTGGACGGTGGACGTGCCCTCCGACGGCCGCTGGTTTTTCCATACGCGCGTGTTCTGGAAACACGGCCCATTCCGCTGGCGCTTCGACGAGGCGGAGTGGCAGACGTGCGGCGGCGACCGCGGCCTGCTCGATTCCTACACTCTGGCCACGCACATCGGCGCCAATTGGGTCAGCCTGGGGCAGGTGGATCTCAAGCAGGGAGCGCGGCGATTTGAAATCGAACTGCTCCAGAGGGACGGCGCCGCGTGTTTCGATTGTTTTGTTCTCACCAGGGCTCCGTTCGAACCCAAGGGCAAACTCAAGCCGGGCGAGAAATACGGCCTGGCCGACGATGGCTGGTGGTCGTTCGAGCCGGCGCCCGATGTGTTTTCGGCCGAGGCCCTGCTCGACCTGCGCCGCCTCAACGAACCACTCGCCGGCGAAAAGGGTTTTCTCGCGCAGCGCGGTGACGATTTCATCGACGGTTCCGGCAATCCCGTCCGCTTCTGGGCGGTGAACTCGGGCCACGGCCTGCTGGAACTGGACGAGTCGTCCATCGACTATTTCGCCGCCCGCATGGCCAAGATGGGCGTGAACATGGTGCGCATGCACGGGGCCATCTTCGACCGCGATGGCAACGATCCGCTGGCCATCAAAGAGCACGAACTGGCCAAGCTTCACTACGCGGTGCAGGCATTCAGGAAGCAGGGGATTTACACCCATCTCTCGCCCTTTTTCCCGTTGTGGATGAACGTCAAGCGCAGCGACGGCATCCCGGGCTACGAGGACCGGCAGAAGCATCCCTTCGGATTGCTCTTCTTCGATCCGCGGATGCAGGAAATCTACAAAACATGGACGAAGGCGCTGCTCACCACGCGCGACCCGCGCAGCGGCCGTTCCCTGGCCGAGGAGCCGGCGGTCGGCATCTACGAGATCATCAACGAGGATTCTCTGTTTTTCTGGACCTTCGCACAGCGCAACGTGGGGACGTCCCAGTGGGCCGACCTGGAACGTCGTTTCGCGGCCTGGGCCGGCGCCACCTACGGCTCGGTGGACGAAGCCAAAGCCGCCTGGCAAAACGAACGCCACGCCCACGACGGCGACGGCCGCCTTGGTCTCTACGATCCCTGGGATCTTACCACCGACGGCCGCCGACAGGCCGGCCGCGGCAAACGCGCGCGTGCGCTGGCCCAGGCCCGCTTTTATGCCGAAACCCAGCACGGCTTCTACGCCGGGATGACCCGCTGGCTGCGCGAGGAATGCGGATTCAAAGCGCCTGTCTCGGCCAGCAACTGGACCACCGCCGACAACGGCTCCCTCGGCGCCCTGGAGCGCTGGAGCTACACCGCGGCCGGAGTCATCGACCGTCACGGCTACTTCGGCGGCAAGCACGAAGGCGAGGCTTCCGGCTACTCGGTGCGCGCCGGCCACACCTACGAAGACCGCTGCGCCCTGCTCGACCCCGCCGACCTGCCGATCAAGTTCAATCAGGTCGCCGGTCATCCCCATATCATCACCGAGATCGCCTGGAACAAACCCAATCGCTTCATCGCCGACAA
This sequence comes from uncultured Akkermansia sp., assembly GCA_964647495.1. Classification (GTDB taxonomy): domain Bacteria; phylum Verrucomicrobiota; class Verrucomicrobiia; order Verrucomicrobiales; family V1-33; genus CAJBME01. The sequence goes on from CAZYHO010000049.1 coordinate 5,749, forward strand.
CACCATGGTCCTCTCGGCCTACGCCGCGCTGCAAGGGATCGATGGCATCTTTGTTTTCGCCACCGGCAACGGCCTGTGGAATTCCTCCGGCGACGGCAAATGGACCATCAACATGCCCGGGGAGGCCGGCCAGTTTCCGGCGGCCGCCCTTTCCTACCGCCTCGGGTTGATCGCGCCCGGCGAGACCGTGTTCCGCCAGGCCATGACGCGCGAGCAGTTATGGAGCCTGGAAAACACCGGCCTCTCCGAAGGCCGCAACAGTGACTTCCGCACAGCCGATGGCGCCCAGACAGACGGCGGCGCCGGCGATCCCCTGGGTTTCTTCGTCGGCCGCGTCGAACGCAGTTTCGACCCCGCGGCAAAACCGGTCGCGCTCGACCTTTCGCAGTTCATCGACCGCGCCGCCAAAACCGTGCGCAGCACCAACGGCGAGTTGCACTGGGATTGGGACCGCGGCCTGCTCAAAGTCAATGCCCCGGCCAGCCAGGGCGCCAGCGGCCACCTCGGCAAGGCGGGCGCCATCGCCCTGGAGGATGTGCACATTGATTCACCGCTCGACTATGGCACCGTGTGGGTGGTCGCTCTTGACGGACAGCCCTTGAAGTCCTCGCAGCGCATCCTGGTGCAGGCCTTCAGCGAAGAGCGCATGTACGGATTCCGCACCGAAGGCAATCGCATCACCGATGTCGGCCAGGCGCCTATCAATGTCCGCGATCTGGCCGGCACCGTCAGCCTGCCCGGAAACCTCACCGGCACCGTGCTCGACGAGCACGGCTACGCGCGCGGCCCCGCCGAGGTGCGCCGTGAGGCCGGCCGCACCATCCTGTCCCTGCCGCGCGACAGCCTCTATACGGTGCTCGGGCGTTGAGAGCGGACTTCGCGCCGTCACCTCGGCGCACTACTCTGTCTCGATCTGCGACGGGAAATCCGGGCACAGCTCGGAGGCTGGAATCGGGGCGTCATGACCGGCGCGGAAAAACTCCATGCGTCCGTCCTCGTCGCACAACCACACCTCGCGGGCACCGGCGGCGTAATAGAGTTTCATCTTTTCCAGCATTTCATCGCGTATGTTGGAACGAGAGAAAATCTCCACGCAGATTTCGGGGGCGATGGGCAGACTGACGGCGCGCTTGTGCGGCAGCCACCGTTCCCGGCTCATCCACGCCACATCCGCCACGCGGGTGCCCTCGGCGGTTTCGATGGGGCATTCGGCGATCACTTCACCGCCGGGCAGCCAATGCAAGAGACGGGCGGCGATGCGTATTTCGTAGCTGCCATGCCAGCTGGACGCAGGACTCATGATGATCTTGTTGTGCTTGTTTGTTTCGATCTTGGCAGGAATGTCCCGCAGCCAAGGCAAGGCGCAGACTTCCGCCCAGGTCAGAGTCCTCGTGTTCATGGCTCAGGATAGCGGAAAGGGCACGGCCGGCAAGCCGGGAATCCCCAGGGCAGCGATTCCGAAATGGAGTGGCCGGGATTTGCTGCAAATGGTTGGACAATGGGCGGATGGGAGGCGCGAAGGGTGGAGTAGCGGATTCGCAAGGGGATTTTGACAGTGCGGAGGGTGTCCCCAGAGCCTGAAAAACCAGATGTTCCCGTCACAAGAAGGGTCGCACGTTTTATGCGCGCGAAATACAAGACCCTTGCGCCCATTCCGATACGCACGAGGCCGCAGATGACTGTGGCGCCCCTGGTTGCGGCGCTCCGCGGGAAATCACGGCCTTTCAAAGCTTGCGAATGACCGGGGCGATAAGGACCGGCGAAATCGGCCTGGACAAGGACGGTGGCTGCGTTCTCAGTCTGGTTCGAAATGAAAGTCAGGATGATACTTCCGGCGCTGACGGAGGCGAAGAGCCCGTTCTTTCGCCCGATCAAGTACTCGCTGTTTCCGCCGCCGGGGCTGGCGACACTGGCGGGTTATCTGGAGCCGTCGGACGAGATCGAACTTCAGGATGAGCATGTCGAGAGACTGGAACTCGAAGACGAACCGGATCTGGTCGTCATACAGGTGTATATAACATCCGCGTTTCGGGCGTATCGGCTTGCGAATCATTATCGGGCGAAGCAGGCGACGAACATGCTGCCGGTGCTCGAAGCGGTGCTGGAGGGGATACGGGAAAAAGGGCCGGAAAGGAGGACAAGAATTGCAGGGGAACAGGGCGGTTGAACTGGAACAGAGGGACGGCCGCTTAACCCGCCTTGCTCATGTAGGCGGGATGGCGGGCGCGGCTGAGGGCGGTGTCGTAGGTGATGCGGGTCTGGTGGTAGAGATCGAGGAGGCATGCGTCCATGGTGATCATGCCTTCTTTGGCGTTTGTCTGGAGGCAATTTTCGAGTGAGTGGAGCTGTCCTTCGCGGATGATATTGCGGACGGCGGCGGTGGCCACGAGGACTTCGTAGGCGAGGACGCGGTGGGAGCGGTCGGCTGCCGGCAGGAGTTCCTGAACGACGATGCCTTGCAGGGAATTGGCGAGTTGGAGGACGACTTGTTTCTGGGTGCTGCCGTCGAAGATGCCGGTGATGCGTTCGATGGCCTGGGTGACGCTGGGCGAGTGCAGGGTGCTGAGGACGAGGTGGCCGGTCTCGGCCGCGGTGAGTGCGGTGGCGACGGTTTCGGGCTCGCGCATTTCGCCGACGACGATGACATCGGGATCCTGCCGGAGCACATGGGTGAGGGCGCGGCTGAAGGAATGCGTGTCGGTGAGCACTTCCTGTTGCACGACGATTGCCTTTCGGTTGCCGTGAACGAATTCGATGGGATCTTCGATGGTGACTATCTTGCAGCGGCGTTCGCTGTTGATGAGATTCACCATGTAATTGAGGGTGGTTGTTTTGCCGGCGCCGGTCGGCCCGCACACGAGGACGAGGCCGTTCGGTCTGCGTGCGAGGTCTTCGATTTTTTCCGGCAGGCCCAGCTCCTCGCGGGACGGGATTTGATCGCCGCAAAAGCGAAGGCTGAACTCGGCGCACCCGTTGTGCTTGTAAATGGTCACGCGCAGGCGGCCCGCGACCTCGTGGTTGAAGGAGAGGCACAACTCCCATTCGCGCCCGAATTTTTCGCGCTGGCAGGGGTTGAGCAGGGTTGTGGCGATCTCCTCCAGTTGCGTGGCGGCGAGGACATCGGAGCCTGTGAAAATGATCTCGCCATTGACGCGGAGTGCCGCCGGCAGGCCCGCGATGAGGTGCAGATCGGAGGCTTTGGCCCGGGTCGCGGAACCCAGCAGGTTTTCCAACAACGGGTGTGTGTTCATTTGCCGAAAAGATGTCTCAGCCTCCCGCGCCATCGTGAAAGGGGGGAAGTTTCGGAGATGGCGGTCAGCAGTTCTTTCGCGGCGGTGTTCCGGGGGCTGATCTGGAGGGCGTGGGCGGCGGACTCTCCGGCGGCGGCATCCAGTCCGAGCTGCTGCTGGCAGAAGGCGGCCTGCAGCCAGACCTGGACGCGTGTGGCATCGAGTGCCAGCGCCTCCTGGGCGGCTTTCAGGGCATGAACGAAGCGTCCGTAATAGGACAGGATCCGCGAAACGAGCCAGCGAAGCAGCCAGTTCGCGGGATCGAGGGCGAGGGCGCGTTCCAGGCAGTAATCCGCGCGCGCCTCCTTCTGTGCGAAGAGGACATCGGCGCGGGCGATCCAGAGATAGGGGGAGTCTCCGCGCTCCTCGAAAGCCGCGTCGGAAAATGCCATGGCGGCTTTGAAGTCACCCATGCGTGCCAGCGCCACGGCCTTTGCGGCCAGCAGCTCGGGCTCATGGGGAAACTGTTCGAGCGCCTTGCCGGCCCAAAGTTTCGCCTCACGGAACTCACCCAGCTCTATCAACATGCGCACCTGGCCGGTCCAGGGGCTGGGGTTTTTTGGGTTGTGCTCCAGCATCTTCGCGTAAAACCGCAGCGCTCCCTCGAAGTCACCGGCCTCAAACGCCGTCTGTGCCTCGATCATGAAATACGACTCGTCCTTGGGCGCGCTTTCGGGCTCGTGGCGGGAATGCTCGAAGGAGTCGGAATGAAATTCGAGGTTGGAAAAACGGCTCATCGAGGATGACGGTGTATTGTTGCCGATCATGGACGGGAAACCGGCGGTGTCCAGTCATCGACGGGTTTCAGCGGCCTGAGGACCTGTGTGCGCCAAAACCAGCGGTGATACGCGGCGCCCCGCACATCTTCCCCGGCGATCATGGCCAGCTTGAGGAGCAGGTGCCGCTCTGTCTGGTCGTCCACATGCCGGAATGCGGCGTTGGCCGGCCAGATAAAGTAATGGCCCGCGGGCACGGTTATTTCTCCCGTGACAGGCATGTGCGGAGAGACGCGTTCGTAAGCCCGTCCGTTGACTTCGAAGGCATCCTCGTGGAAACGGACCGTCTCCCCCGGCAGCGCGAGGATGCGGTCGAACCCCAAGCCGTCCCGGGTTATGACGTAACCCTCGCCCGGAGGCAGTTGATAGGCGATCCAATCCCCCCGCTGCCGATGGCCGGAAAAGTCCATGAGGCCGGAGCGGATCAGGAGGGAGTCGTTCCAGACGGTGATCGGGCGCACGACGGCGGAGAGGACCGCCGGCAATACCACACTGTAGAGGAGAACCGCAATCAGGACGGCATAGAGCGCGGTTCGGAGGCAGCGCTTCAGTGGCGGCAAAGCGGCGAGCCAGGTGGCAACGACCGCGGCGGCGGTGACCGAGTGCAGGCCGCAGGCGAGGATGAGCGCGGATGTGGCGACCGTTTCGCCCAGGAGCATCACATGGACCGCCCCCAGCGTCAGCCAGGCCGCCATCACCACGCGGCCGAGCCGGCGCCGGCCGTGGCCCATCCACATCGCTCCCGGAACGAACAGCCAGAGCAGGGCGTGCGCCCGGTCTTTGGGGCGAAAGGCTGGCGTCAACCACTCCATCTTGAGCGCCAATAACATCCGGTCGCCCATCGTCGCGCAGCGCGAGACGAAACCGGCGCGCGGCGGGTAGTAGGG
>CAZYHO010000049.1:10801-16395 GCA_964647495.1 uncultured Akkermansia sp.
AATGACGCTGGTCGAGGCGCACGGTTTCCTCCGGTTCGTAGGCCTCGCTGGTATCGCGGCGGGAGTCGATGTGGCCGACGATTTTTTCCATGAGGGCGGAAGCGCTGTCGCAGCCCGCTCTCCCTTTGAAACCCTGGATGTGGATTTCGACGCGGCCGTCGGCTTCGATGGTGATCTGGAATTCTCGTTGTGTCATGGCTAAGTCTCCCAGCGGCGGACGGTCATGTGAATGGCGTTGGTTTCGTCCTCGGATTCCTCGATCAGGATGAAATCGCGCGCCTGCATTTCCTGTTTGAGTTGCTGGCGGACGTAGTCGCGCACCACGCGCCGGCTCATCTCCTCGCCCAGCCGCCGCAATTCGTCGTGGGGATGGCCGTGGCCGTTGACATGCAGCGCGGCGTTTCCGCGTTCGTCGCGCCGGAAGGTGATGGTGACGCCGTCGCGCGTGAAGCTGAGTTTTTCATCGCGGCCCAGAACGCCGGTCACGACCTGGCTGTTCGGCACGTCGATGGAAATGCCGGCCATGCTGGCGACGTCCGTGTTGGAATCAGATTCCGCGATACCTCTGGCCGCGGCATAACCGAGCGAGGCCGCGGCGCTGGCGACGGCCGTGGCGAAGGCCGGCCAGGCGGAAATGACAACCGGTGTCAACAACAGTACAGCGCCCATGGAATGTGAGAATGCGAGTGATGGTTCGTGAAATTGGACAGGCCCCGGCGGGCTCCCTCACGCGGAAATTTCAGAATTCCATCCGGCGCCGGGACGGTTCGTTTGTTTCGACACGGCCAGCGCTGGCGTCGCGTGCCCGGCCGCCGGCCCAGGAGCGCAGCCGGTTGATCTGCTCGTCCATGGTGCGGGCGAGCGGCACGGTTTCTCTGAGCGCGACGAGGATGTCCGCGGTCGCGACCTGGCGTTTGGCGTAAAAGGCGTCATACATCGCGCTGATGACCGCTTCCTCGATTTCCGCGCCGCTGAAGTCCTTGCTGTTCTCGGCGAGAGCGGGCAGATCGAAGGTTTCCGGCGCGCGGCGGCGGCGGGCGAGGTGAATGGCGAAGATCTGGGCGCGTTCCGCCGCGGAGGGCAGGTCGACGAAGAAGATTTCGTCGAGGCGCCCCTTGCGCATCAGTTCCGGCGGCAGATGCGAAATGTCATTGGCGGTGGCCACCACGAAGACCGGCGATGTTTTTTCGGAAAGCCAGGTGAGAAAGGTGCCGAAGACGCGCGCGGTCGTCCCGCCGTCGCTGGAGCCGGAGGACTGGGAGCCGGCGAAGGCCTTGTCGATTTCATCCACCCAGAGAATGGCCGGCGCCACCGACTCGGCAACCGCCACCGCGCGGCGGACGTTTTCCTCGGACGAGCCGACCAGGCTGTTGAACATGCGCCCCATGTCGAAGCGCAGCAGCGGCAATTGCCAGAGGCTGGACACCGCCTTGGCGCACAGGCTCTTGCCGCAGCCCTGGACGCCGAGCATGAGAATGCCCTTGGGTGGGGGAAGACCGTACTCGCGGGCCTCTTTCGAGAAGGCGAGCGAGCGTTTTTCCAGCCATTCCTTCAGGGCTGCCAGGCCGCCCACCTGGTCGAAGTTATCGGTGGTCGCATAATACTCGAGCAACCCGCTTTTGCGGATGATCTGCTGCTTCTCGGCAAAGACCGCCTGGACGTCGCCGGCGTCCAGACCATCGCCGGTGACGATGATTTTGGCGAAGACATTTTCCGCCTCGCCCAGCGTCAGGCCGAGCGCGGCCTGCAAGAGGCGTTCGCGGCCCGTCTCATCGAGGTCGATCCGCACTTTGCGGATTTTTTGCACATCGGACAGGATGCCTTCCATCAATGCCGCGAGTTCATCGCGGCCGGGAAGCGGAAAACTGAGCACTGTGATTTCCTTTTCGAGGTCGATGGGAATATCCAGCACCGGTGAAATCAGGACGACCGTCTTGTAACTGCTCTTCAACTGGAGCGCGATGTCCTTGAGCTTGCGGACGACCGCGAAATTGCCCCTGCCCAGAAAGTGATGAAAGTCCTTGAAGATGAAGATGGCGGGATCGATCTGCTCGATCACCTGATCCAGGGCGAGCAGCGGATCCTTGGTCGCCCCGCCGCGGTGTTTCTGGGACTGGATCGATGCCCCGGCGGGCACAATGCCCGCGCTGCAAGTCCACTCGAATGCGGCTTTCTCGCGCTTTTGAGCGACCTCGCACACGACAGCCTGGGCGCGCGCCTCCTCGCTGGTGACAATGTAAATGACCGGATAGCGCGCCCGGATGAGGGTTTCCAATTCTTCGGCAAAATTCATGAAATGAGTGGGGGCAGTTGGTCGGGTGGAAAAAACGGAAGAACCAGGGATTGGTTATTTGCTGTGAAGGTCAATACCGTTCATTCAAGGATAAACCGCGAATGGACGCGAATGGACACAATACGGTTCAATCAACCGCGAATGAACGCCAATAAACGCGAATGAAATGAATCTTCTGCATACTGTAATTTACTGCAAATGCGATCCTTGCATACATTTGCCGTGAAGGCGGTCGGAATTTACAGTATATTCACTTTCGCTTGATTCCGTTGTTTCTTTTGCCTTCGGCCGTGAATTTCCCGTGTGGGTCGTGGCGGCGCGGGAGGCGAGTTCCGGATTGTGAGGTTGCAGAGCGAGGAGCAGTCCGGCCAGGCGGGGTGTGACGTTTCTGGCGAGGATGTGTCCGTCCGGCAAGACCAGGAGGGAGCTTTCGGTGAAGTCATCGGGGGTCATGGGATGAGGCGGAGGTTGAGGTGGCGTGCGAGGTCGAGGGCTTGTTCCTGCTCTCGCAGGTTCAAGGGCCGGTCGAGCGGCGGGCGCCGCGCCGCCTGCCAGGCCGGCCAATAACCGAGGCGCAGACTCACTTTTGCCCCGGGCAGGTGGGCGGCGATCCACGTGGCGATGGGGCGCCAACAGCATTCGAGATGACCCGGCATCAGGAGGTGGCGGATGATGAGGTCGGAGCGGCGGGCGGCCCAGCACAGAGTTTCCCGCACGGCGGCGGTGTAGTCCGGGGTGCGCGAGAGTGCGGTGGCGCAGGAATCGGCGCCGAATTTGTAATCGACGATCCACACGTCGAACAGGCCGTCGAGCCACGCGCGGGCCGGGGCGGTGGAAAGTCCGTTGGTCTTGAGCGCGAGGCGGGCGGACCGCGGCATGGCGGCCGCGAACCGGAGCAGCCACGGCAGAAACACGGTCGGTTCGCCGCCGAGAATCTGGACGCTTGCGGCTTCGCCGCTTTCGAGAGCGGCGGCGGCTCTTTCGGCTAGGACCGGAGCGTCGATCACGCGGCCGCGCTGCGGGTGCCAGCTTTCGTCGCCTGTGAGGCAGAAAGCGCAGCGCATGTTGCAGCCGGAGAGCGCGATGGCGAATGCGGGTATGAGTTCCAATTCGTCGCCGACTTCGATTTGCGCCGAAAAGATCCGTGGCTCGCGGGCCGCTCCGCAACGCCCGGCCGGGCCGATGAGCCGATTGACCGCGCAACGGTGGTGGCAGATTTCGCATGAGGCGAGCGCCGCCTCCGCGCGGGCGAGGCGCGCGGTCGCGAGGCGTTGGCGTGGTTCCCGCACTGCGGCAGGAAGGCCAGCGGATGTTAGCGCCGGAGCCACCGTTTCCACCAGGGGGTTGGAGCGGGCTCGGCTTCGATCGATCGCCACACGCGGTCCCGGATTTGCTCGGGCAGCGGGGTGTGGCGGGTATCGTATCGAATCATGGATTCCGGGGAGTCGAAGGCCAGGCCGGTTTCGTCGCGCTGACGATGGACGGCTTCTGATTCCAGGTCGGCCTCTTCCTCCGTATGCCGGGTGAATCGCTGTTTCATAGGTCAGATCGTTTGGTGAAAAGCGGCTGCGAAGGCTTTGCGAGCGCGGTAGAGTTTGCCGCGCACGGCGTCACTGCTTTGCCCGGTCAGCTCCGCGATCTGTTCATAACTCAGCTCCTCGTCCGCGACGAGGAGCAGGAGCAGCCGGTATTCTTCGGGCAGGGAATCGAGGGTTTTCTGGATGCTGCGCCCCAGGTCCCTGGACTCGGCCACCCGCAGGGGCGTCGAGGGATCGACGGCGACGCCTTCGTCCAGGCATCCGTCACTGGTGAGCGTGACATGGCGCCGGTGCCAGGTCGATCGCAGGTTCTTGCAATGGTTGATGGTGATGCGGTAGAGCCAGGTGCGGACCTGCGCGGATCCGCGGAATCCCGCCATATGGCGGTAAGCTTTCAGAAAGACGTCATGCGTCGCGTCTTCCGCGCCCGCCGCGTCACCCAGCCAGCGCAGGGCGAGATAATACACCGCCTTCGCATGAGCCTCGTAAAGTGCCGCAAAATCCGGCGCATTCTCGCTCGCCGCGTCCGGGATGTCCGGCGCGGGCTGGTCGGGCTCCCGCGGGACGCGGGGCGACACGGGGGCTGGCAATGAGGCCGGCATTCAGGCGTTAGACCATGGTGGTGGCGAATCGTCACGTTTTCATTTCGATGGCAAAACGCAGTACGGCGTCGTCTTCGATGGCCTGGTTTGATCAGTTCGGGCTGGTCAATTCGCGGTCGATGGTTTTCGTGGTTCGGTATTCCAGAGGTGGCGGACGAAGAAGTCCATGCGACGGCGGGCGGGGTAAGGTTGTTCGCCGACGCCGTGGCCGGCGCCCGGGACGGGGAGGAAGTCGAAGTCCTTGCCTGCTTTGACGAGGGCATTGACGACCTGGTAAGTGGAGGCGGGATCGACGTTGGTGTCGAGTTCGCCGACGGTGAGGAGGAGGCGTCCTTGGGTGCGGTGGGCGTGGACGACGTTGGAGGCGGCTTCGTACGAGGCGTCGACCGGCCAGCCCATCCATTGTTCGTTCCACCAGATTTTGTCCATGCGGTTGTCATGGCAGCCGCAGTCGGCGACGGCGGCTTTGTAGAAGTGGCCGTGATCGATCAGGGCGCGCATGGCGCTCTGGCCGCCGGCGGAGCCGCCGTAGATGCCGACGCGTGCGAGGTCGAGTTCGGGAAAGCGTGCGGCCGCGGCGTGGAGCCAGGCGATGCGGTCCGGGAAGCCGGCGTCGTGGAGGTTTTTCCAGCAGATGTCGTGGAACGCCTTGTGGCGCCAGTTGGTGCCCATGCCATCGATCTGGACGAGGATAAATCCGAGTTCGGCGATCTGGCGGTCGCGTGACATGAGCGAGAACGATTGCGGCACGAAATGATCGTGGGGACCGGCGTATATCTTTTCGATGACGGGGTATCGTTTTCGCGGATCGAAGTGTGTGGGGCGAACGATGATGCCGTGGATGCCGGTGGCGCCGTCGCGGCCTTTGGCGACGAAGCGTTCGGGCGGGCGCCAGCCGGTGGCGAGCAGGGCGGTGGCGTCGCCGCGTTCGATTTCCGCGATGAGCGAGCCGTCGGAGGCGCGGCGCAACTCGGTGACAACCGGCTGATCGACGCGCGACCATCGGGCGATGAACGTCCGGCGGTCTGGCGAGAACTCCCAGGTGTGCGTGCCGTCGCCTTCGGTGAGAACGACGAGGCCGGTGCCATCGAAATTGATGCGGCAGAGGTGGACGTGGTAGGGGCTTTGGCCCGGCCGCACGCCGAGGGCGGCGAACCAGAT
>CAZYHO010000050.1:0-16237 GCA_964647495.1 uncultured Akkermansia sp.
GCACAGGCATCGATTACCAGCCCGCCCTGCACGCGTTCTTCCGGAAACGCGAGAAACGCCGGTGATTCCCGATCACGAAATGCCGACAGTCGCTCCCCTGTTCCAGCCATGCGCAGAGTGGGCATGGGCCTCGACCTCCCGGGCTCGCCTCTCCTGCGCGCCCGGCATCAGTCGCGCCACGGGCAGGCGTCGGTGATCGCGGACATTAGCCGTTTCCTGGCCTCAGTCCTTGTCAGGGACGAAAATGTCTTCGATTGCCACCTTGAACAGTCGAGCCAACTTGAAGGCCAACGGAAGGCTTGGGTCATGCCTTCCTGTTTCGATCGCGTTTACGGTTTGCCGCGAGACTTTCAACTTCTCTGCCAGGTCTGCCTGCGACCAGCTTTTTGCGGTTCGCATTTCGCGCACCTTGTTTTTCATTTGTAGCGGCGGTTCGAGATGGCACAGCCCACGCAATACAGAAAGAACATCGTTGCGAACGCTCCTTCCCAGCCCAACCCGTGTGGCATTCTGCCCGCCCAAGGAATCCCCGCCGATTCGCAGAGATTTATGGCGGTTACCAGGAATACCGTTCCAACTGCTGTAAAGAACCACGCCTCGTATTGGATTCGCCTCTGCATTTCATCGAGTTGGCGCATCCACCTTGCGATGCTCCGCGCCCACAACAGACCCGGAACGATTGGCGCCAGTGCTACGAGGATTCGCAGCGCGAGGTTCCAATCGGCGTGGTGTGGCTGCCACCACCGAGAGAGGAACGAGATGATTACGGCGACGCCCGATCATCGGATCGGTGGAGCACCTGCCCGGCTTCCATCATCACTTCGGTCATCAGTTCCCCCGCCTCGTTCCAGGCCCGGGCTCGTCCATGCGGGAGGCCTTCCCTCATGGTGATTTCTTCGGCCAGGACGCCATTGGCATGCCATCGGCGAAACACGCCGTCCAGGTGTCCGGCGCGGGCGGCGCCCTGTGACCGCATCGTGCCATCCGGATGCCATTTCGTCACCGGACCGTCGGCCACTCCCGCCTTGAAGGTTTCCTGAACCTCCAGGCCGCCCTCCGGATACCATCCTTCCGACACGCCGTGCAACCGGCCGTCCACCACCCGCGAGCGCGATTTTGCACGCCCGTCCGGATAAACTTCGGTCATCCATCCCGAGAAGAGGACTTCGGGCTCTTTTGCCAGGTACAGGGCCGGACCGGCTGGCGAGTCTTTCAAAATCAGCTCCTCTCGTGAAATCTCAGGAACGGATTCGCGCGTAAACACCCACGCTATCATGCCGGCCAGCACCGCGGCGACGCCGAGCCAGATCCAGGGCGGCTTCCGGATGAAAGTTCTCTTTCCGGTGGAGGGGGGCGACAGGTCGTTCATGCCTGATTCGGCGATCAGCGAGAACCACACTGGCCCGGCGAACCCCAAAGGGCGTGTGGGACGCAGAGGAAACCGTGCCGGGCGATGGTTGATGGCGGTCTCATGGTCAACACCTACTGGATCCTGATTCTGAAAAACCGCGCCGCGGCCTGCCCTTCCTCGTCGGGGTTCGCCCAGATGCGCAGACGGCGCACCTGGCTGGCATGATAAAAGGTGTGTTCGTCCGGGTCCTCAGGCACGGAATCGAGCTGGAATTTCCGTTGCGCCCAGGTTTTCATGTCCGGCGAGCCATGCAACGTGTAACTGCGGCCTCGCACAGCGGTGAATTCCAGAAGGCTCCGGGCGTCTCTCACCTCCACGATTTCCAAGGCAAACCCGTCCTTGGGATCGAAGGCATACGTTCCCGCCAGATACTCGTCGCGATTCGTGAGACCATCCCCGTCAGTATCGTCGTCCGGACCGATGTCGGCCAAGGTCCGTTGAACGCCATCGCCTTCCAGGGCCTGGATCAATGCCAGTTCCCAGGTATCCGGCAATCCGTCTTCATCCGAATCGACACCCAAGGTCAGATCCACCCGTGTCGCTTCGGCCGGACGGGTCAGCAAACCCGCCGTTCCTGTCATTTCCACGGGCAACCAGGTCACGGAACCGACGCGGACGCGCATCCGGAACGGTACCGCCGGCCGGAGGGCGGTCGGCTTGTAGAGGTTCGCGCTCGCCCCCGAGTCCAGCGGGATTTCCAATCGATAGTTCACTCCGGGCGTCAGGCCCGGCGCCACCTCGGCCGTAACCGTGCTGCCGCCCTCCGCTTCAAGGAGGACCGTGGCTCCGGGAATATGGAACGGGTTGCCGAACTCGTCGCGCACCAGACCGTAGACCAGGTGGTGAGGGGCCGGCGGAAAGGCCCGGGCTTCGTTCCCTGTCGGCGCGGGGAACCAGGCCCAACCGGCCAGCAGGCACACGGCCCACCGGAGGGTGGGGCCTCCATCGGGCCGCCAGGGCCGTGAGCAGAAGCGGAAGCGGGATGTTTTCATGGAATGACAGCGCCGGGGCTCAGTTGCCCGAGTAGGAATAAGTGATGAAGTGGAGGCGAATGTCTTTGACCGTGCGGATGAATCGTTCCAGCCCTTCCTCCGGATTATGCAGCAGCGCCTCGCCGGGGATGACCAGTTTCCACTGGCTGTTCCAGACCGAACGGCCGATCAGGCGGTTATTGGTGTAGGACGAACGCAACAGACCTCCGGCCGCGCTGAATACGTTCGACTGGAACAGGCTCGACTTGTCCACCGGGCGGAACGCCTGATGTTTCCGGATGGCGAACATCGGCTCGCTGAGGAAATCGCCGGTTTGAAACGAATCGAACTCCGAGAACCCGGAGGCCCCGATGTTGAACGGCAGCGGAATCGCCAGATCCTGCACCTGCCACGTCCGGATCGCGCTGGCATCGCCCAGGGGCGGACTGCGCATGGAATCGACTCCCACGGGAATCAGGTAAAGATGGGGCGTCGCGGCAAGGGCAGAATCGTCCAGGAACCAGGCTCCCGGCTCGCCGGCCGACTGGCCGCCGGCTCCCTGGACCGCCCCCTGGTTGGCGGACGGCGAGGCCATCCCCCGATACCCTTCGAGCGCGACGCCGACACCGAAGAGCTTGGTGGCGAAAGGGCTGGAGCTGTAGTTGTGATCCCCTGCGGCCAAGGGCAGGCCGAAGAGATTGTGGCCGGGGGAAATCGTCGTGCTGAAAGACAAGATCAGTCCCGGCGTCGGCAGGCCGTCCGGATTCGCCACCTGCAGGCAATACCGGCGCACATCGGCATCATCCAGGAGGTTGCCCACGCGGGCAAGATTCAATCGGTCGCGCCACCGGTCGTCGCCTTCCGTGCCCGGCAGGATGCGATATTGCTCGGCGCGGAGGGACACCGTGGTTCCGTAGGCATCGGGATTGTTGAATCCCAGCCGGCCCCGCAGCACGTCCCAATCCGCCCGCATCTCGGCCAGCGCGCTGGACAGGCCCGGATCGCCCGTGTTGCTGCCTGCAAACTGCGGCTTGCCATTCCGGACCACCCCCAGGGCCCGGGCCGACGTGAGGCGCTGAACGAAGCTTTTTCCTGCCGGAGTGTGCAACAGGCCGGTCTCGTAGTCGTAGGCATTGGCCGCGAGCAGACTGTAGCGGGAAGCCAGGTCGAAGAGCGATTTGTAGCGCTCCAGTTTCTCGTTGCGGAAAATCCGGAAGGCGGCATCCCGCGTGCGGGCGCCCTGCACCAGCGCGGCCGCGCGCTGCCGGAAAATCTCCCGTTCCGCCTGGATGGAGTCGCCTTGGGCGATAAGGGTGCGCACGGCGCGCTGCTTGTTGTCGTATTCCCGGAGCCGCTCGTTGACGGTCCACAGGCGTGTGTGCATCTCGCCCAGCTTGTTGCCGAGTTCGTTGACGGCGCTCCGCAGCGCCTGCTGCCGCTCCAGGTGTCCGATGCCCCAAAACTCGGTCTGGCGTTTGGCTGAGTTCACGGCCAGCTCCAGGCCATTGACCAGCGTGTATCGCACCAGCGCGCCTTTCTCCAGGGAACTGACCACGCTGTATCCCATCATTTCCACCGCGGAACGCGCCGCCGAGGTCAGGTCGCCGCCGCTCGCCAGGCCGGCGACGAAGCTGCCGGGGATGGCCTCGGAGCTGGCATTGGAGGCGAAGACGATATCGGATTTTATTGAATCGTGGTATTTTTGGTACAAATCGTTGGCGGCCTTGGCCAGAGTCAGCACCTCGTCGCTCGCAAGCAGCGCTGCTTTGAGGGCATGGGTGGTCGAATAAGTCTCCACCTCCGACTCGAACAGGTTGATCGTTTTCTCCAGTCCCGCCACGTCCCCTTCCGCATCGAAGAGCGCCTGCCGCAACCGCGCATGGGACTGGATCTGTTCGGAAATCGCCTGCTGGATCTTGCCGGGAGAATAGCGCCGGCTGGCCCAACCGGCGGGTTTCTGGGCGAAGCCATGCGGCCCGATATCGATGGTGATCTTGCTGGCGGTCTCGAAATTGACGCTGGTGGAGTGGGTTTGCACCCAGTCCTTGGGCAGATCTTTGACGTCAATGGCAAACTCGGTGGCGTTGGAATAACTCCACACGTCCGGGAAGGCGATCTCGGGCAGGTCCACATACGCATAGTGGATGAAGTCCGGGCCGGCGTAACCCTGCCGGTAGGTCCGGCCCGGGCCGATGTCATCGGGATACGGCGTGCCGTAAAGATCGATGAGCGCGACAGTGTAGGCGTGTTCCTGCCGGGCCACGGTATTCTGGAACTCGGCGAGCGTATTCTGTTCGGAGCGCATCATCCGGGTCACGTCCTTGGTGTCGTCGAAGGACGCGACGGCATTGTTCAGAGCCTGGAGTGCCCGGTTGTAAATCTGTTCGAAGTGACTGCCCTCCGGCGAGGCCAGCACCGTGTTCGGGTTGATGTCGAAAACCAGACCGTCTTCGGGCAGTCCCAGCGGCGAGAGGCCGCCCTCAGCGCTCTCCAGGGCCTTCTGCAGGCCCGCGGCCGACAGCGGCAACTCGCGCAACTCGGGAATCGTGGTCCGGTCGATCTTCTGGATGCCTTCATGGGTCGGGATCGGGTCCTCATGCGGCAGGATGGCATTGCCCGCCACCCAGTTCAGATAGCTCCCCTGCCCCACGCGGCTGGCCCACTGGTCCATCCCCCAGTGGCGGACCGGGTGGCGCGTTTCCCCCGCCGCCTCATAACTGCGCTGGGCGTTCTCCCGGGTCGGCGAAAAATGTTCCCACCCGTCGGTCTCGACTCGTCGGTAATCCTTGCGCCAGGTCAGATCGAAAACCTGGCGGCCCGCCCGGGCCGCGGCCGCGGCCGCGGCCGCAAACTTCCGTTCGTCCTGGTAATCCACCGACACCGGCTGACTCAGGATGTTCACTGCTTCTATCCGGGGCACCCAATCGAAGTTTTCGTTCAACAGCAGGGAATAGTAGCCCTTGAGCGCCGTCAGGTAGTGCCCGTAGGCGTCTCCATGCCCCTGGGGAAACATGCGCGCCGCGTCCTCCGCGTCGATGACCCCGTCCGGTTCCTGGTCCGGTTTCTCCTGGATGTTGTAGTTGAGCGCGTAGATCACCTCACCGGCATCGATGCCGCGCGTGTAATTCCAGATCAGCCGGTTGTACACCGGCCGAATTTCGACTCCGGGCAGGAAAATGTCATCCCGGCCGCGCAGCAGAGCGAGTTCCTCCTCCAGCAGCGAGGGGACCTGGCCCCGGAAGGCGAACAGGGCGGTGGCAATGTCGCTCAAGGCGTTGCCCGTGGTGCCGATGCCGATGGTCGGGTTCGCCGCGTCCGCCCAGGCCTCGTTGCCGAGCATCATGTAAAGGTCGTTGAGGTAACCGGCGGCGAGCAGCAAGGCGTCGTTGGCCGGGCCGTAGTTGAATCCCGATTCGACGCTCAGCGAGCGGCCGCGGCGCAGCACGGTTTCGTAGATTTCGATCAGGCCGTAGTTGTCGATGGTGTCGAGATTGAGGGCCACATCGCCCTCCCATCGCCGGCCGGCCTGGGTAATGACGCTGACGTCGGTGTTGACCCTGTTGTTGAAGAGATCGGTGATGCGTTGATTGAAGGGATTGATGCCCGCCAGCACGCGTTTGATCCACCCCTCGGCCAGCGCGGGAGCGGTCCAGGGGGACCAGTCCTCATCGGTCAGATTCGAGCGGTCGGCATTTGCCACCTTGTAGAGCGGATGCTCGGGGTTTGTGGACCGGTAACGCAGGACCACATAGTTATCGCTCAATGCCTGAATACCCGCTCCGCCGAGGGTGTGGCGGGGGATGTCGGCGGCGATATCGGTCAGCGTTCCGTAACGGGACATCGAAGGATCCGATATCGGCGGGAAGCCGTCCACGGGCGCGGCTATCTTCCATTCGTATTCGAATTCGGCGAACCGTCCGGCCAGGTCCAGCGAGTGCTGGAGGGTGAGCAGCTCGCTCAGCGGGTTGGCCGAAGGAATCACCTTGAGTTCGCCTCGTTCGAGGCGGTCGCCGCCCACCTTGAGGATATGCAACGCCACCGGTTCGCCCGGCTGGGTGAAAGCGCTGCCGCCAGCCTCCACCAGGGTGACGTAACCGCCGCCCGGTCCGGTGGCCGAGAGGGCGTAAGAATCGACCGCGATGTTATCGTTGCCGATTTCGGCCAATTCGCCCACACCCACCTCGACCCTCAGGTTCGGGTCGGGAATGTAGGTGCGCGGAACCGCGGGGTTTTCGTAAAATGTTTCGACGTCCGTCGCCAGGTCGCTCACCAAAGCTTCCCAGAGCGGCCGGTTTGCGGAGTCCGCCACGGGGCACAGGTCCTGAACCGCCCGCAGGTCGTTACCCCGAAGCACGTTCAGCATCAGGTAATCCTCTCCCAGGGCTTCACGCTTGAATTCACCGACGAGCGCCAACTGGCCGTTGGTCCCGCGGTTCGGGTCCAGGAACACGCGTTGGGCCAGGTGCGGCGGAAGGTGCGGGAAAAAGTACTTCCCTTGGTAGAGCGTCGTGTGGACGCTGGGCGGAATCGCTTTGGTTTCGGGAAACCGTGCCGCCACGTCCGCGTATTTGGCACGGGTGGGATCGTGCAGCACCGCGCTCACCGCCACGTCGGAGACGTTGGCCACGTCGGCCGCGATGGATTGCTGGTACAGGAGACGCGCGGTTTTGAAATCACGCACGCCGGGCAGACCGACCGCCGGCATCGTCAGCGTGCCTCCATAGCGCAACACGGGCAGCGGCGCCGAACTGTTCTTGGGATCGCGTTCCGGCCAGAACGGCCGGTACACGATGTCCAGCGAGGCGGTTTCCTTCGATGCCGGATCGCCGAGATATCCGCCAGCCGGATCGAGTGGCCTCAAATAAGGCACAATGCTGCCCGGCGGCGGCGGCGAGGTCATGCCCGGCCAGGCAAAGCCGGCTTCTGTCTTGTAATAATAGCGCAGAGTGAAGCTGTTGGCCGGTGTGGGGTCGGCGGCGAGGAATGGCGGCCGGCCGGTGAAGATGACGCTGCTGCCTGTGTAGGGATTGTCGCTGGCGAGCGCCAGCGGCGTCTGGCCGACGATCGGGCCCGATTCGGCCACCACCAGCGTGAGGGTGCGGGCCACGCTGGCGTGTTCGTAGAGGTCGTGCACCGCCAGTTCCAGGGTGTGGGGGCCGTCGGCGCCTGCCGGCGGCGTGCCGTGCAAGGTCAGGCCGGTCACTCTCAGCCACGGCGGCGCGCCGGTGACGCTCAGCGTGAGGAATTCGTCCTGCCGGGAAGCGTGGATGGTGAAGCTGAAAGGTTCACCGGCCAACGCCGTGGCGGTTGAGAGATCCTCGAACTCGCCGGTGGTCGCATTGTACGTGCCCGCCTCCAGGTCTGCCAGCCCTGCGTGCGGACCGCGATACACCCAGAAATCGTGGTTCCGGTCGCGGTAAGTAAACCCCTGATAATGCGCAAAGGGACCGGCGGCTTCCGCGGAGGTCCAGCCGCCCGGAAGATCCCCGCTGAGCGCGGGCGGCTCTGTATTGTAGTTAATGGCGGTGTCGCCGCTGCCATCGACCGGTTTTTGAAGGAAGTTCAATGGCGGCGGCGGCTGGAGCAATTGCCCGGCCGGAACAGGATAGTCGAACACCCAGCCCGCCTCCGGCTTCTCGCGCAGCACACGGAAAACACTCATGGATTTCCGCCCGTCCGCGGGGCTCGAATAATCCACCAGCACGAACGGGTGCGAAGAGTAGTTATCATCAGGTGTGATGATATTCAGGTCGTCGCGGGTGGCGAAAGGAATGCCGCCGCGCATGATGGCGTGCTCTTCGTTGGGGTTGTAACCGGGCTGGGCCGGGTTGTTCTGGTAATAAATCGAGCCCAGCGCCTCGGCCGTGCTCAGGCCGGCGCCGCCCAGCTTGCTGGCCAGCACGATCTCGCGCTGGGTGTCGGGCCACTCGATCGTGTACCGGCCGACGGCCGACGGCCAGTAGTGGGTGCGGAACCCGAGAAGGGTGTTGCCCGTGTTCAGGCCTGCCCCTGACTGGTTCGGCCGGAACCACCAGACCTCCAGCTCGTTCTTGCCCGGAATCGCATTCACCGGGATGATGGTTCCGCGATTCCCTTCCTCGAAACCCTCGACGAATGGATCCTGATAGGCGCCGGGATGATAGGAAGTGCCGATCGCCTGGTTCACGTATCCGGCCAGATAGGCCGATCCGGGCGCGCCGCCCGGCTCCCCATCCGGAGCGCTCAGGCGTTCTCCGACTTTCACCGTCTGCCGGACCACGCGCGGCGCCCGCAACTCGTCGGGCCAGACGAATGCCGATCCGTTCCACGCGGACAGGCCGGTGGCCACAGGGCTGGACGCAAAATCCGAGGTGTGCAGGTTGCCCACCAGCCAGGAGAAGACACGCTCGAAGCCGACGTGTTCGCCGACGCTGTAGCGCAACAGCGTGCGATGCGCCGGCTGGCTGGCATCCAGATAGGTGTAGAACCGCAGGGCCGGTGTGAATTTCGCCCGAGGAAAATCCAGCGGATCCTGATATTCGATCACGGGCGCGGTCTGCTGATCCAGCAGAATGGACGTCGCCTGCGCCTCGGTTTCGTTCGCCACCTCCGGCCGGACATACAGGCTGTATTTCCCGACATCAGCGGGCCAGACGAGCTGATAGCGGCCGAAGAGCTTGGGCCACCGCAGTCCGGCCTCTCCGGTTTCCATCCAGTGGACGAGATAGTCATTCAGATTGCGCGTCTCGCGCGTCGCGTAAAACTCCACGCGGCCGCCTTCCGCGGCCTGGTGCCGGAAAGCGAACGACTGGCCTATCGTCAGATGCAGGAGCGGTTCTGGCTCCAATGACTCCAGGCTCGCGTTGTCCGGCGGAACGATTCGCTCGCCCAGTTCCACCGTCACATCGAGCGGAGCGGGTCTCTTGGAAACATCGATAATCTCGGTACCCAGCGGGACGTAGGTCTGGCCGTCGGACCGCTGATCGCCCAGCAGCTCCACGAAGACCCGGCCTTCCTGGTTATAGCTATAAATAAAACCCAACTGCTGCTCGAACCACAGTGTCCGCAACTCCGGCAGCGACTGATTGGGCGTGCCGTCGGTGGGACTGGTGGAACCAATCCCCTTGAACTCTTCCGTCACGGTCCGCGGAAAGTTGCCGTGATAGACGATGTTCACCGTTCCCACCCGCGCCGCGGGCACGAGGACGGGTTTGCCGGTGGCATGGAATTCCTTCTCGGTCCAGTACATCTTGCGCGCAGGTTTCACCGGACTGCCCGACACGACGTAATTCTGGGTGTAGAGCAGGAAGATATTGGCGCCGACGGCGTGCGAGTCGGGGCCGTGCGGGTTCGTGTAGCCGGCCGGGAAGGTGGCGGCTGTATAGGGGGCGGCTTTTCGCCAGGTGATGCTGATGGGGCCGGGCTGTGTGGCATAGACCAGCCTGGCGTGCGGGCTCCAGTAGTACCCCCCGGTGGCGTGCCCGTCCGCGGTGTAAGGTTCAGGCAGCCAGTAACCGGCCGCGCCCGGCCCTGACAACAACGTTGCGTTCTCGTCCACGGACGGCGGCGGAATCGCTTGGCCGAACTGGAAGGACACGCGCCGGCTGACGAAGGTCGCACCGATCACCGCCCGGCGCAGAATGAGGGTATTGCCAGGCACGGCGGCGGTCGCCCGCGGCTGCCGCATGTGCGCGGCCACCGTGCTGTTGAAGGGAGTGGCGCCGGCCTGGAGCACCGATGACGCGGCGGCCGCCTGCCAATCGGCCTGCTTGCGGCCCGCCACGGCGCCGAACGACACCATGCCGCGAAACCGGGGCGCCGCCAGCAGCTCGGGGGCCGCCGGATTCCCGGCAGGTTCGATCGTTGCGGGTTGCCGGCCGTCGGAGCCGGGCGGGTTGCCGGCTGTCGGAGAAATCGGCACACCGGCCGCCGATTGCAGATTGATCTTCAGGTTGTCTCCCTGCAGCCAGCGGTACTCCAGCGGGAGCGGGAGCGGGGTTTGGGCCGGTGCTCCGGCCACCCCGACCAGCATGCCCACAAGCAGACCCGCCGCGCCTCGGACGCAGAAAGAAAAGAGCCGGTTCATCGTGTCGAATGTGAGTGAATATGACTGATGGCTTGATCTCCGTCCCTCCCGTCGGAAAACGCGCGACGCCAGCGTCACGGCCTAACGCGCCGTTCCCACCGGAGGACGACGGTTCGCCACCCGCGTGGCCGGCTCCGCTGCCTCCGGCTTGGCCGGAGGGGTGCCGACGGTTTCCCGCAACAGCTTCTCCAGCGACGCAAGCCGGTCGTGGAGCGCGGTCACTTCCTCGCGCCGGGCGGTCTCCGCCGCCTCCTGGGTCTGGCGCCAGGCGCTCAGATCGGTCACCTGTGTGCGCAACCCGTCTATCTCCGCATCGTGTTGCGCCTTGAACTCCTGCAGCGCCTTGACCGCGATCAGCGCGAAGTCGCCGTAACCCACCATCAGCGTGGTTTCCCCGTTCTCCTCCCTGAACTCGCCCACCAGATCGGGAAACAGTGGCCGCACTTCCTGAGCGATGACGCCCAGCTTGTGTTCGGCGCGGCTCTCCTCGTCTTTCCAGCGATACCGGCGCACCGGCACCTGCAAGGCACGCTCCAGCATCGGCTCGGCATCCTCGATGTCTTTCTTCAGCTTCCGGTCGGAGTTGAAATCCCAGTTGCTGTCCCCGTTCCACGAGGCCCGGACATGGGAATTGTGGTTGGTCGTTCCATGCAATTCGAGAATCAGGCCTCTTCGGCGGTCGATACCGTCGCCGCCGTTCTGGGCCACACCCTCATCCCCGCGGTATATTCTCACCGACTTGGTCTGGTTCACCGGGTTCAGGATTTCGACGTAGTTGTTTTTGACCGAGAAAAGCTTGTTTGAGTTGGCATAGAAATCCACCGCTCCGTCCGTGGAGCTGAACATGCCTGAGTCGGTGTCACCGTTGCCGCCGGCGAATGCATAGCCGTTGTTGTTCACGCCGCTTCCACCCGGCGCGCCTCCCCGGGCTCTGATCCCGCCATTGACCTGTAACTGCGACCCGGGAAAACTGGTGCCGATGCCCACGAAACCGTTGTCCTGCAATGTCATCCGGGGAATGGTTCCACCCGCGGAGAGGCCGTAACCGATCAGCAACTTGCCGGCGCCTTCGCCGTTGCCCGAGCCGGTGGAAATCAACTGCCAGAACCGTCCCCCGGCGGTGGTGTTCCCCAAGGCCAGCCAGGTGCCGAAGGCATGGGAGGAATCGAGACTGGCCATGACCGTCGTATTGCCCGAAATAGACTGGGGGCCGGTGAAAGTGTTGCCCCCGGCGAGTCTGGCGAGCCCGGTCAGATCGCCGGTCTTGGCGACGCCGGAAAGTCCGGCGCCGCTGCCGATGAAGTTGGTCGCGGTGAGCGAGTCAGCCACCGAGAGCAGGCCGTGGACCGTCACCTGGTTGTCGCTGCTCGTAAGCAGGTCGCCGCCAGTGTCGGAGCGCACGATCTTTGTGGACTGTTCGGAGAGGAAAGCGTAGGGCGAAGAAAGCAATTGCAGGCGAGGCAGGATGGTGGCGTCGCCTCCGCTGGCCCCGATGCCGGCGACCGTGATCTGCACATGCCGCTCCGAGGCGCTCGGGCCCTTGAAGAGGGTGGAGAGCGCCGGCCTGGCCTCGGCGCCGACCGCGACCCCCTCGCCCAGCAGCACGCTGAAGTGGCCCTGGTCCACGGTAACGGTCTGCCGTTCGGCCCACAACACGTCTCCACCGGTCTCCACGCCGAAGATACGGAAGACGATATCGTAGTTCCTGGGACTTGGGGCGCCGAGAGATCCGCCGTCGCCGTCCACCAGAAAACCTTGGAAGGACAGGCGCTCCGGAGGACGGGCGTTGGCGGTTTGGCCGAGGACCTGCCAGGCGCCCGGCCCCGGCGCCAACAGGGCGAGGGCCGCGATCGGGAGCGTGAGGAATTTGGCGAAGGGGCTCCGATTGCCGCCGAACCGCGGACGAAGACTGGCCGATGTTGAAGTGAGGTTCATAAGATGTGCGCGCTGAGAAAAGGGTTGGCTGGCTAATGTGATTTGTCCGGCCGGCGGAGGCCTGGTGGCGATGGTGATCGGGCCGCGAGGAACGATGCTATGGTGTCATGGATTTCGGTTCAGGGTCGGAATCTCCGTGACCCGTTGCAGGCTGAAGGCGCCTTCCACCTTGAATTCCCGTGTATCGAATGTGCCGCCGGCCCGGGCCAGCCCCAGGAGACGAATGGTCTCGGAATACGCCCCGGTCAGGGTCAGGCCGGCCGAGACGCGGCTCCGGAAATCTTCCGCCGGGCGCTGCGCCACCAGCCGGATCTGCCGTTCGATCCGGTAAGATTCGGAACCTTGCGGCGCCTGCTTCTCGAAACGCGCGTCCAGATTGTCATGATCGGGGTGATAGGTGTGCAGAAACGGATTGGAAGCCTGGGCATCATAGGGCGTGACCACCGCGGCCTGGATTCCCTCGCCGCCTCGTTGCAGCCGGCCGCTGAAATCCCAACCCGGATTCGCCTCCGACCACGGCAGGTGGGTGGCGCTGAGCCGGCGGGCCTGCGAGAGCGTATTCGGCCCCAGTCCGGATTGCCGCGTGGCCACGACCGGATTGGCGCCGGCGTCGAGCCCGAAATAAACCCGCTGCAACAGCACGGCCGAACCGCCCGAATTCTCCGCCGGGTTATGGACGATGAGGCGCAGCGGATAGGCCGTCGAGGTCGGTTGCAGATCGGTGACCACTTCATCAATCTTGTAGCTTCCGTCCTCCTGGACCACCGGCCGGTTGTCCGCGTCCCTGACGTAGGATTTCAAGTACTGGCTGACTTTGTTCACCGCCGCGCCTCCCACCCACAACCCCGCCTGCGAGGCCGCCTCCGCTGCCACGCCGAGGTCAAGACGAGTGTGCCCGAGAGAATCGCTCAGCTCCAGAATGCCCGCCAGGAGATCGCCCACCGGGCGGGTGAGATTGGCCCGGTCCAGGCCCAACACCACCTCCACTTCCGAGCCCGGCTGGCCTTGGGGTTCCAGAGTCCAGGTGTGCGGCACGTCTTTCTCGAGTGCGCTTGCCGCGTGCGTCAGGTCCGCCGCATTCACGGCGCCCCGCAACAGCAAGGGAGGCAGGTCCATCACCGGGCGCTGCCCTGCCGGAGCGGCTTCCGACTCGCGCAGGCGCACAGCCACTGTCAACCGGGTCCGCGTCAGGTTCCGCAATCGGAACGCGGTCGAACTCAAGTCGTCCCCGAATTCCAGCACTCCGGTCACACCGGAGGCCACCTCGAAGGGCCCGTAATACTTGTTGAAATGGCCTGGCTGTCCCGTCTCGATCCAGCATGCCTCGCCGCGGCGCACCGGCGTGGTCTGCAACAAAAGCAGCCTGCCCGGATTGGTGGCGCTGAGCTCCCCTCCGGAATACCGAAAGACCTTGGACATCCCGAGCAGGGGCGCCTCTGCCAGGAAATTATCGAAGCTGGGGGGATTGTCCGGATCCGTCGGAAACCCGACAAAGTTCAACCCCGAGGTCGCCCACTGATGCCGGTGGAGTGTGGGTTTTCCCTTCAACTTCCAGACAAAAGCTTCGGTCGCATACACCAGATACGCGAAGTTGGCGGTCAAACGCCCCAAGGTTGACAGCTCGCTGTGGGTGCGCTGCCACACGGCCCATTGACTGCCCGAATCCACCGGCTCCTGGGGCGAGGTGATGAACTGAGCCATCGCCGCGTCCGGCGTCCATCGCCAGATCTGCGCGATCGGCGCGTTATCGGGCGCCGACGGACCGACCAGTTCGTCCACTGTGGCGTGGGAGGCGTCGACAAGGAGATATACCGCATTCCAGCCCGGTTTCAGCTCCAGCGTCTGCGTCACCCATTGGCCGTTCGCACGTCCGGCCGAGCAAAGCCACCACGCCCACATGGCGGTGGCTGCCATGAGGATGGAGGAAGGTATACGAAAAAAATTCCCATCCGACATACGTGCCATGCGCTTCCCACAAACGACGATCGACGTCAAGAACATTTCCGAAAATCGCGATTGATTCGTGCTTGCCGGGACTCAGGAAACACGAAGGGAAGGGCGATCGGCCCATCGGCGTCCGTGGATCGCAAAGCTCGCCGCAGGTCGATCGGGCGGCACAACGAGCATGGCCGCCGGCAAGAGCGTCACGATCCCGGTCATCATCGGTTTTGATACACCTCGGAGCAAAATGCCGTGCCAAGGGCGCACATGAGTTGTGACAAATATGTCAGCCACACAGGTTCTCAGGTCCACAGTGTGCCTGTCCCTCTATGCTCGCCATGAACCGTGCCCCGTGAACCCTGAACCGTGAACCCTGAACCGTGAACCCTGAACCGTGAACCGTGAACCCTGAACCGTGAACCGTGAACCCTGAACCGCCCACCCTCCACCCCTCCAGGGGAATCGTTGACAAAGGGACGGACGCGCCCATATCCGGTATGGTTTATGCTTGATGAACTGGATGCATTAAAGGAGGCGGCGCTGGAGGTGGTGGAAGCGGCGGCCGATGAGGCTGCCGTGGAGGCGGCGCGCGTGGCGTATTTGGGGAAAAAGAGTGTGCTGGCCGCGTTTGGCGGGCGGATGCGCGAGGTGCCGCCGGACCAGAAGGGCGCAGCGGGCGCGAAGCTCAATGAGGTGAAGTCCGCCGTGACCGCGGCCATCGAGGCCAGGCAGGCGGCCTTGGTGGCGGCGCGCGACGAGGCGGCTGTGGCGGGGATCGATGTCACGCTGCCCGGGCGGCCGGCGTGGCGCGGCGCGCTGCATCCATTGACGCAGTTGCAGGACCGGGCGGTGCGTCTTCTGCGCGGCATGGGGTTTGCGCTGGCGAGCGGGCCGGAGGTGGAAACCGAATTCCATTGCTTCGACGCCCTGAACACACCCGCCGACCACCCGGCGCGCAACGAGCAGGATACCTTCTATCTTCCCAACGGCTGGCTGCTGCGCACACACACGAGCAGCGTGCAGATCCGCGCCATGGAGACGACCGCGCCGCCGATCCGCATCATCGCGCCAGGCAGCGCGTTCCGCCGCGACGAAATCGACGCCACCCACCTCAGCGCCTTCACGCAGATGGAAGGTCTGTGCGTCGCCCCCGATGTATCCCTGGCCGATCTCAAAGGCACCCTCGAGGCCTTCTACCGCGCCCTGCTCGGGCCAAAAACGCAGCTCCGTTTCCGCCCGCACTTCTTCCCGTTCACCGAGCCGAGCTACGAGGTCGACGTCGAACTCCACCTCGCCGGCCAGCCGCCCCGTTGGGTGGAAATCGCCGGCTGCGGCATGGTCGATCCCGCTGTCTTCGAGGCCGTCTGCCAGAAACGCGGCGACCGCGCCTACGACCCCGACGCCGTCACCGGCTTCGCCTTCGGCATGGGCCTCGAACGCCTCGCCATGATCCTCTTCGCCCTCCCCGACATCCGCCTCCTCATCGAAAACGACGCGCGGTTCTTGCGGCAGTTGGCGTGAATCGCACGATTTGCAAAATTGGACGCGAACGCGGGAAACGAAGCCCCGGCGCCGTGGAGGTCGTGGCCGCGATCATGAGCCAACGGAGCTAACTATTCACAAGAGGTGACAAGTGGTGCGTCTAAACTTCATCCTGTCGGTTCAATAGATTCCGGCAACCCGGGAGGCAGCGCACGTCCTCTTCTTCATGAATAATCAGAAGATAGTGCGGGCTTTCAGCCCTTTCATGTTTGCGGCGGCCATTCCTGGGGCGATGCCCCAAACCTGGAGTTTGTACATTTGAGGGGAGGAATAATGAAGAGGTTCCGGCAAAGGCCACCCTGAAGGCATGGCGGATTTTTGCACGAACCGCCTGCGTGTCCTGTGGAAGGTGCAGCGGGGCACGGTACACGG
>CAZYHO010000051.1:0-3787 GCA_964647495.1 uncultured Akkermansia sp.
GGACACAAGGGGCACAAGGGGCACAAGGGGCACAAGTTTATCCTGCTGTGGGGGGGGGGGGGACGAGGTGGGGCCATCGGGAGCGCCAGTGGTCCGGGAGGCGGAGCGGGCGGCCTTGGGGGAGCTGGACGAGGGCGAGGGACTGGCGACAGGAGACGAGGTGTGAACCGTCGTGGGGGCGGTGGATTTCGAAGGCGCAGTGGAAGCGGGCGCGCTGGAGGCGGTCGATCCAGCCGCGGACGACGAGGTGGTCGCCGAGGAGGGCGGGGCGGTGGTAGTCGATTTCGGTGCGGAGGACGACGGCGAACTGATGGGTGGCGGCCATGGAGCGGAGGTCGAGGCCGATGCGGGCGCCGAGGCGTGTGCGGCAGGTTTCGATGAAGCGGAGGTAGGCGATGTTGTGGACGACACCGCCGGCATCGGTGTCGAAGAACATGACTTCCTCGCGGGATTCGAGGCAGGGTTCCTGGGGAGTGGCGGGGAGCCGCGCCATCGGTGTCAGCGTGGGGTGGCTGCCTTATTCCTTGGGCGCCAGGATGGCGATCTCCTTGAATTCGACTTCCATGTCCTGGCCGCCGTGGAGCTGCAGGCCGAGGTGGCCGTCGTCCCGCTTCTGGGCGGGGTCGAGGAAGTCGACTGTCTGGCGTCCGTTGACGTGGACGACCAGGCGGCTGCCGTGGGCGCTGACCCAGAGATCGTTCCACTCGCCGGGGCGGTACACTTTTTCCTTGGCCATCCGTTCTTTGTCTGTTTGGGCGATCCAGCCGCGGCCGCCCGTTTCGTAGAGGCCCCCGGTTTCGTCGTCCTCGCAAATCTCGGCCTGGATGCCGTGCACGGTGACCGGGTCGTCGACGCGCTCGGCGCGAAAATAGAAGCCGCTGTTGCCGGTGGTGACCTTGAATTTCAGCCGGAGCGTGAAATCCCCGTAGACCGCGTCGCTGAGGAGCAGTCCGTGCCTGGGGTCGCTGGCGGGGCTGGTGCCGCGGATGGCGCCGTCGCGCACTTCCCACTGGCCGCCGGGGGTGGGTGTCCATCCGTCGAGCGTGCGGCCGTCGAAGACCGGTTTCCAGTCATGGCGGCCAAGCTCGCGGATCCGGATGTTGCGCCACTGCACCTGTGTGCCGATTTTGTCCTGGTCGTTGCCGACGCCGTGGACCTGGAAAGCGATAAACCCGGCGGTCTCGCCGGCGTCGCGCAGGTCGGCGGCCGGCACGCCGTTGAGCCACGTCCGGATCGAGTCGCCGACGGCGCGGATGCGCACGGCATTCCATTCGCCTTGCTTGAACGCCTCGCGGGCTGGCTGGTTGGCGGTGAGGTCCTGGAGCCAGCCGCGCCGGCCCTCTTCGTACACCCCCGCGGTCCAGGCGCGCGCACCCGGATCGATTTCCGCCTGGTAGCCGTGGACCTGGCCCTTCTTGAAATCGGGGCGGCTGTGCGACCGGAACTGCACACCGCTGTTCAACTTCGGGTCCACCTTGAACTCGTAGCTCAGGTCGAAATCGCCGTATTCCGCCTCCGTGGCCAGGAAACTGTTCGGCTCCGCGGGCACGGACGTGCCGGTGATCCATCCGTCGCGGACCTCGTACTTCGCTTTGCCGCCCAGTTGCCGCAGTCCGTCGACCCCATCCGGATTGGCCAGCAGCGGCACGCCGCCATTGGCGGCCTCGGCCGCTTCGGCCGGTTCGGCGGCCGAGGCAAAGCGGCCGCCGACCGCCACGACCAGCACCAGCATCGCCACCTGTCCCGGTTTCAGTCCGCGCATCATCCGGGCATTTTGGAAAACCAGGCGCCCGTGCCAAGTTCAAAATCAACCGAAAACCGGCCGCTGAACCCCGCCGATGCCCGGACGGGGGAAAGATCGAGCGGATTTCTCCACAAGTTATTCACATTTCGTTCCCGGCCGGATCATCGGATTCCGGCCCTCCATCCACCCGTCCGGCGCCTGACGTCGCCGATCCATCGGCCGATCGGCCGCCGCTCGGAATCATTCAGGCGGAATTGCCACAATCCCTTAGTTCCCTAGGGGCAGGAGCATGTCGAAATCGTGGAACGGCGTGTGGAACGCGGGCTCGGGAGAAACGCGGAATATTTCGTAGAAAATGGCATAAAGTGCTAATAAAGAACAATATACGAAACATCCTGTCGTCTCTGTCCGATAATTCACAGCACCAAAATAGACGGATTCGCGGAATTCTCGAACTGTCGAATGAAGCGCGAGGTTGGCGGGCGCGTGCGATTCGGGCGCGGCGTGGATGCGGGGAGCCGATGTGAACAATTTCCGAAGCCGCAGAGGCGGCGACGACTGAAGCAGGGCTTCGTTTGCCCGGGTGTGGACGCGGAATCGGCCGGATTTGTTCACATGTGTTGTTCACATTCGGGGGTTCGGGGCGCCCGGGGACGCGGTCTTCTCGGGCGGGTCACCTGCCTGCCGGCAAATTCCGGGCAAATAGAGGTGGAAACGTGCGCTCGGATGGCCTTAATCCCGCTTCCAATCGAGCGCCTGACGGCCACCATTCCACATCATCTCATGTCCACCACTGCCCTGACTCCGCCCGCCGGAGAGAAAGTCACGATTTCCGGAGGCGCCTTGTCCGTGCCCTCGCAACCGATCATTCCATTCATCAGGGGTGACGGCACGGGGCCGGACATCTGGGCGGCGAGCGTGCGCGTGCTCGATGCGGCCGTAGAGAAGGCGTACGGAGGCGGCCGGCGGATCGCGTGGTTCGAGGTGTACGCCGGGGAGGCGAGCAAAACGAAGTTCGACACGTGGCTGCCGGACGAGACGGTGGCCGCGTTTCAGGAGTATCTGGTGGGAATCAAGGGGCCGCTGACCACGCCGATCGGGGGCGGCATCCGGTCGCTGAATGTCGCGCTGCGGCAGATGCTCGACCTGTACGTCTGCCTGAGGCCGGTGCAGTATTTCACCGGGGTGCCGTCTCCCGTGAAGCACCCGGAGGCGGTGGACATGGTCATTTTCCGGGAGAACACGGAGGACATCTACGCCGGGATCGATTTCGAGGCGGGCTCGGAGAAGGCGCTCAAGACGCTCGCTTTCATCAAGGAAGCGTACCCGGCCGAGTTCAAGAAGATCCGGTTCGGGGACGAGGCGGCGGCCAGTGTAGGCGTCGGGATCAAGCCGGTCTCGAAACCCGGCACGCAGCGGCTGGTGCGCGCGGCCATCGAGTACACCATCAGGCAGAACCGCAAGTCGCTCACCCTGGTGCACAAGGGAAACATCATGAAGTACACCGAGGGGGCGTTTCGCGATTGGGGGTACGAACTGGCCAAGACCGAGTTCGGGGCGGTCGAGATCGACGGCGGGCCGTGGTGCCGCCTTCCCGACGGCATCGTCATCAAGGACGCCATCGCCGATATCACGCTGCAGCAGGTGCTCACGCGGCCCAAGGACTTCGACGTGATCGCCACACTCAACCTCAACGGCGATTACCTCTCGGACGCGCTGGCGGCCCAGGTCGGCGGCATCGGCATCGCGCCCGGAGGCAATATCAACTACCTGACAGGACACGCCATTTTCGAGGCCACGCACGGCACGGCCCCGAAATACGCGGGCAAGGACGTGGTCAACCCGGGATCGGTGGTGCTTTCAGGAGAAATGATGCTGAGGTATCTCGGCTGGGGGGAGGCCGCGGACCTCATCCTCAAAGGGCTTAACGGCGCCATCGGCTCCAGACGCGTCACGTATGACTTCGCCCGCCTCATGGACGGCGCCACCGAGATCAAGTGCTCGGAGTTCGGGGAGAATATTATTTCTTTTATGTAGGGGGGC
>CAZYHO010000051.1:3887-13783 GCA_964647495.1 uncultured Akkermansia sp.
TCCATCTCTCCGTCGAAAACGAAGTCACCGGGGCCGGTGAGGGTGACGTCGTGGAAAGAGCCGTCCGGGCGGGGGGTGAAGCCGATGGTCAGTGTGTCGCCGCCTTGCACTTCGACCTGGATGGGCGGGGGAGCGCCGTGCAGCAGGTGATGGATGATGGCACAGGCCACGGTGCCGGTGCCGCAGGCGAGTGTTTCGTCCTCGACCCCGCGTTCGTAGGTGCGGATCCGCAAGAATTGGGGGGCGATGATATGGACAAAGTTGGCATTGGTTCCGCGGGGGGCGAAGTGGGGGTGATGGCGCAGGGCGGCGCCGTCGCCGCGCACGTCGACGTCATGCACATCGGGCACGAAGACGACGGCGTGGGGGACGCCGGTGTTCAGCGAGTGGACGGTCAGGTCGCGTCCGCGAATGGAGAGCTTCAGGTTGAGGGCGAGCGAATGCGGGTCGCTCATGCGGAGCGTGACGAGATCGTCCTGGAATTCGGCGCCGATGATGCCGGCGATGGTTTCGAAGCGGACCGACGGCAGCGTGAACCCGTGCAGGCGGTTGACGAAACGGGCGAAACAGCGCGCGCCGTTGCCGCACATCTCGACCTCCCCGCCATCGGCATTGTAATAGCGCATCCGGTAGTCCGCGTCGTGCTCCGCCGGCTCGACCGCGAGCAATCCGTCGGCGCCGATGCCGCGATTCCGGTGGCAGAGTGTGGCGATCATCGCCTGGTCCAAGGCCAGATGGCCGTCGCGGTTGTCGACCAGCACGAAGTCGTTGCCGGCCCCGTTCATCTTGGTGAAACGCAGGGTCATGTGGGATTCTTGCTCACGGATTGGACCGCTTCCACAAGCGGGCGAACGAAATCCGCGACGCGCGCGGCGAGGTCGGGATCATTGCCATGAGCGGCGATCGTCTTGACGATGGCGCTGCCGACGACCACGCCGTCAGCAGCCCGGGCCACGGCCGCCGCCTGTTCCGGCGTGGAAATCCCGAACCCCACGCAGACCGGCACGCCGGATCCACCTTTGATCAAGGCGACGTTTTCCGCGATGTTCGCGGCGAGCGACGCCTGTTCTCCCGTGACGCCTTCGCGCGACACATAATAAATGAACCCCTCGCCCGCGGCCCCGATCTCCTTCATGCGACCGGGCGGCGTCGTCGGCGCGATCAGCCGGATCTGGCGCAGGCCGTGCGTGCCGGTGAGTTCTTCATTGGCGGCCGCCTCGTCCGGCGGCAGATCGAGCAACAGCACACCGTCCGCGCCCGCCGCCGCCGCATCGGCGTGAAATTTCCCGAACCCGTACGTGTACACCGGATTCAGGTACGTGAAGAGAACCAGCGGGATCTCGGTGCGCTCGCGCAGCCGCCGGATCAAGCCGAGCACGCCGGCCGTCGTCGTGCCGCCCTCCAGCGCCCGCTGCGCCGCCATCTGGTTCACGATGCCATCCGCCAGCGGGTCGGAAAACGGCAGCCCCAGCTCGATCACGTCGACCCCGGCCGACTCCAGCGCCAGCACCAGGTCCAGCGTGGCATCCAGCGACGGGTCGCCCGCCGCCACATAGGCGACAAAGGCGGCCCGTCCATCCGCCCGCAGGCGGGCAAAGGCGGCATCAAGGCGATTCTCGGCCATCCGCACCCATGCATGCGGCTCCGTCCGCGCGCAACCGCCGCCCATAGGGGGACAGGCAATCTATGGTGGGGCGGTTTTGACTTTTCCATGGCGGCGTCAAGAGTGGGCCGCGTGACTGCGCCAGAGGAAAGACCGGGCCAAGCGCTCACCGTCTTTGCCCACCTGAACGCGGAGAAAGCCGGATTGTACCGGGGCATACTGCGGATCTTCATGGATGCGAAGGCGGCGTTCTCGCTGCATTTGCGTCCCGCGGAAGTGGTGGTGGCGTTGCGGGAGAGCGCGGCTTTTTTCGACGGGGATTCGGGCGGGGCGGAGGCGGAGCTGCAGCAATTGTGCGGGTGGGGGAACCTGGAGGCGCACCGGGATTTTGCGGAGGTGGCGACGGCTGAGGACTTTTACCGGCCGCGGTATTTGTATCAGCTCACCGCGGAAGGGGAGGCGGCCGAGCGCGCGATGGAGGTGTTTTATGAGGTGCTGCAACAACCCGGCGAATTGCAGACGACGGCGCTGCTGGAAATCCGTCAGTATCTCGCCGAGCTGGTGACGCTGGCGGAGGCCGGATCGATGGACGATGGCCGGGTGATCGTGCTCCTGACCCTGCTGACGGAGCGCTTTACGCAATTGACCAACCGCGCGCAGATGTTCATGCGTTCACTGCAGCAGCGGATCGATCCGGGCCGGGCCGGCGTGGAACGGTTTCTCCAATACAAACAAAGCCTGATCGAGTATCTGGAGCGGTTTGTCGGCGAGCTGGTGATCGCCACGCATGAAGTGTCGGCGCATTTGCAGAGAGTGGAGGCCGCCGGCGTGGATCGTTTGCTGGAGCCGGCGGCGTGCCGGGACGTGGCGGATATGCTGGAGGAGGAAAAGCCGGCGCGATTGCTGGAGCGGCGCCGGCACTGGCGGGCGCGGTGGTCCGGGTTGCGCGGGTGGTTTCTCGGCGGCGAAGGCAGGACATCGCAGGCGGAAACGCTGCGAGCCCGCGCGCGCTCGGCGGTGCCGGCCCTGCTGTCGGCGGTGCAGCGTTTCAATGATCAGCGCAGCTCGCGCAGCGACAGGGTGGCGGACTTGCTGACGCTGGCGCGATGGTTCGCCACAGCCCCGACCGAGAAGGACGCGCACCGGCTGTGGCGGGCGGCATTTGCGCTTGGTCCGGCGCGGCATCTGAAGGTGGACGAGGAAACTCTGGAACGCCGGGAGGAGCGTCCCGTGCCCGCGCAGACAAGCTGGCTCGCGGCGGAGCCGATCCGGATGTCGCCGCGCATCCGGCAACTCGGCCGCCATGTGGCGAAAGGCAGCGCCAGCAAGGTGATCGACCGCCGCCAGGAAAAGGAGCTGCTGGCCCGCCTGGCGCGGGAAGAAGTGGCGCAGATCGAGGAGGCGCAACGCCGGCTGGCCATCGGGCGGCGGATGCGCCTGTCCGAGCTGGGTGCGCTGGAGAAGCCGGCGGAATTCGATCTGTTGCTGGACTTGCTGGGCGAGGCGCTGGCGGCGAAGACGCACAGCCGTGAAAAAGTCACCGCGCATTCCAGCGACGGCGCATTGAGCGTGGTGCTCGAGCCGGTGGACGACGGCGCCGAGGTGACGCTGGTGACGAGCGATGGGTTTTTTCGGGGCGATGATCATTTCGTCACCATTCGCAGCGCTTTTGGTTGATCGGGCGGATGTCCGACGGTTTGCTTCGGCGATGCCGGAAGACGAGGCGGGCAAGGTTTCCCTGGATGACAAACTCAACGCCGTGGCGCGCGAAGAGCGTCAGCGGGCGATGCGCGCCTTGCTGCAACAGCCGTTGCTCACGGCCGACGGTGATCGCGCGGAGGACTTCATCCTGGTCCGCCGTCATGCGCAATCGCTGCGCGATTGCCTGGCGCTGCACGCGAACTGGTCGCTCCAGGTCACGAGCGATTTCGCCCGCCTGCGCAAGACGCCGCCGGACCTGGCGGATGCCACGCGGCCGGCCGTGGACAGCCGCACCGGCATGCCATTCACGAAGGCGCGCTACGCCCTGCTGTGCCTGGCGCTGGCGTCGCTCGAGCGCAGTGAACGGCAGATCACGCTGGGCAGGCTCGCGACGGACATGGCGGAATTTTTCGCGGCGGATCCGGCGCTGGCGGAGCAGGGGCCGGCTTTTGACCTGAAGTCGGCGGACCAGCGGCGTCATCTCGTGCAGGTCATCCGATTCCTGCTGGAGCGGCGCGTGCTTCGGCGCGTGCAGGGGGACGAGGAGCATTTCGTGAAGGACGCCGGCTCGGACGTGCTTTACAACATTCAACGTCCGGTGCTCGCCGCGATGCTGGCGGTGCGGCGCGGGCCGTCCATGATCGAGGCCACCGCGTTCGACGAGCGGCTGGCGGCCCTGGTGGAGGAGCCGATGCCGGACACGGACGAGTCGCGAAACCGCCGCATCCGCGTCCGTATGATGCGCCGCCTTCTGGATGATCCGGTGATGTATTTCCACGACCTCGACGAGCGCGAAAAGGCCTACCTCGACTCGCAGCGCCCGTTCCTGCTGCGCCACGTCGAGGAGCTGACCGGCATGACGGCCGAGGTGCGGCGGGAAGGCCTCGCCATCCTGGACCATCGCGGGGACATGACGGATCTCGGCCTGCCGGAGGAAGGGACCGACGGGCATCTGACGCTGTTGATCGCGGAGCATCTCGCGGAGAAACTGCGCGCCGATCCCGAGGCCGTGGTGGGATTTGCCGCGTTGTGCGAATACACGGTGGGCCTGATCGCGCGGCACCAGCGGCATTGGCGCAAGGACGTGACGCTTCCCGGCGCCGACCGCCAGCTCACCGCGCAGACCGTGGAACGACTCGAGGCGTTGCGCCTGGCGCGGCGGCTGGATGACGGCGGCATCCAGCCGCTGCCGGCGGTGGCGCGCTTTGCCCTGGCGATGGACGACGGCGGGGTGGGGGAAACGGGATTGTGGAGTCTGCCGATATGACGGAACCCGGGAAACCTCCCGCCGCCGCGTTTCCGGTGGCGGCATCGAGCCGCTGGAAACCTCTGCGTGGAGGTTTCCTCAATCTTTATCGCTATGACCGGCAGGAATTCCGTTACGAGGACGGCCGCCTGCTCCTGCGCGGTAACAACGGCACCGGCAAGTCACGCGTGCTGGCGTTGCAGCTTCCCTTTTTGCTCGACGGCGAGATCTCGCCGGCGCGGGTCGAGCCGGATCAGGATCCGGCCAAACGAATGGAGTGGAACCTCCTGATGGGAGGCAAGTACGACGACCGCCTGGGGTATTCCTGGCTGGAGTTCGGCCGCGTCGACGACGAGGGGCGGCAGCACTATCAGACCATCGGTTGCGGCCTGCGCGCGGTGCAGGGGCGTGGCGTGGCACAGCAGTGGTTTTTCGTCACGACGTTGCGCGTCGGCGGCGAGGTGTCCCTGGAAAACGAGCACGGCCAGCCATTGACCAAGGCCAAGCTGGAGGAGTGCCTCGGCGGTCAGGGGCGCGTGTTTGCCAGCGGGCGGATCGAGGATGACCGCCGGGATTACCGGCGCGCCGTGGACGAGGCGTTGTTCGGCCTGGGGGATCGTTATGCGGCGCTGCTGGACCTGCTGATCCAGCTCCGCCAGCCACAGCTTTCGCGCAAGCTGGACGAGGGGGTGCTGTCGGATGCGCTGAGTCTCGCGTTGGCGCCGCTGCCGACGCAGGTGCTCGAAGATGTGGCGGAGGCGTTTCGCGGCCTGGAAACGGATCGGCAGGAACTCGAGGACATAGTCGCGGCGAGCGAGAGTTCCGGCACGTTCCTGGCTGAGTACCGCCGCTACATCCAGATCGCCGCGCGCCGCCGGGCCGAGGAAGTGCGCAAGGCGCATTCCGCATACGAGGGCACGATGCGCAAATTGCGCGAGGCCGAGGAGAAGGTGCAGGAGGCCGCCCGTGAACTCGACCGATTGCGCGCGGAATCCGAACGGCTGGCCAGGGACTCGCAAAGCGCCGCAGCCGCGGAACGCACGCTGAGGGAGAGTCCGGAAATGAAAAGCGTGCACGACCTGGAATTCGCGCGCCAGTCGGCGGATGACGCGCAGAAAGCGGCCGCCTCCGCCGAAACCGATTTCGCGCATGCGCAGGCGGCCCTGACGCGGGCGATGGACGAGAAGGAAAGCGCGGCAGCCAAGGCGGATCGTGCCTGGCAGCAAGTGCGGCAGATCACGACCCGCGCCGACGCGCTCGCCGGGGAATGCGGTCTGGCCGAGCCGCATCGGACAGCGCTCGACCGCCTGGATTTGCCGCACGGCGACCACAGCCGCGTGCAGGCGGCCAATGACGCGTTGCAGAAATCGCTGCAATGGAAGCTGAAAGGCGTCAAGCACGTGGAGGCGCTCGGCGCGCAGGCCGAATCCGCGCGCGAGCAGGTCGCGCTCGCCCAGCAGGCGAAGGACAACGCGGAAGGCGAACTCAACGAGAGCATCGAAGCCGAGCGTCAGGCGCTGGCCGGGCTGGAAAAGGAAACGGAAGCGTTTTTCGTCCGTTACCGGGAATGGTCGGCCGCGCTGGAGCAGCTCGCGGCGCCCGACATCGAGGACTTCGAAAGGCCCTTCCTGGAGTGGCGCGACCAGCCCGAGGGCGAAAACCCGGTGGCCACCGCCGTCCGCGAAGCCGGGCAGCATGCACGGCAGCGCCTGTCATCCGCGATCGCGCAGGCCGGCCTCGAACGCCGGCAAGCCGCCGCCTCGCGCGACGGGTTGCTGGCAGAGCGCCGTCTGCTGCTGGATGGCCGCGAACCGCCTCCCGCCACTCCGCATACGCGAGATCCGCTTGCTCGCGAGGGGCGTGCCGGGGCGCCGTTCTGGGCGTTGTGCGATTTTCAGCCGGGCGTGACTGACCAGCAAAAGGCCGGCATCGAGGCGGCGCTGGAGGCTTCGGGATTGCTCGACGCGTGGGTTTCGCCGGACGGCCGCCTGGATATGCCCGGTGTTCAGGACAGCATCCTCATCGCTGGCGCCACGGAGCTGGCGCCTGAGGGACGCCGGCTGGATCGAGTGTTGCGGCCGGATGTTTCCGCCCGGCCGGACGTTGCGGAGTCAGTGGTGGCTTCGATCCTGCGGCACCTCGGTCACGGCATCGGCGCGGGCGCGTTCTGGGTCGATGACGACGGCGCGTGGCAATCGGGACCACTGCACGGCCGGTGGCGGAAACCGGCGGCCCAGTTCATCGGCCATGCTTCCCGCGAAGCGGAGCGGCAGCGCCAGATCGCCGCGCTCGCAACCGCCATCGAGGAACTCGACCGCCAGATCGACGGGCTGGACGCCACGCTCGCGCTCCTGGACGCCCAGACCGAAAAGCTGAACAAGGAGATCCGGCAAGCCCCCTCGGACACAGGCATCAGGGACGCCCTCATCCGCATCGATGCCGCCCGCGCCACCGCCGCCGACAAACGGCGCAAACTGACCGCCGCGGAATCCAGGCTGACGGACAAACGCACCGAATGGACAGAGCGGCTCAAGGCACGCGATGAAGGCGCGCGTGATTTCAAGATCGCCGAATGGGTGGACCGGCTCGCTGACCTGACCGAGGGATTGCAGGCATACTCGCTGGCACTGGCGGCATTGTGGCCTGCCGTGAACGCGCACATCGAAGCGCTGGAGCATCGAGGACGGGCCACCGAACGCCATGAGGCGGCCATGCAGGTCAAGGACGGCCGGGAAATCAGAAACCGGGAAATGGCCGACGTGGCGGCCACCGCCGTGTCACGCTACCGGACGCTGGAAAGCACCGTCGGCAAGACCGCCGATGAAGTACGGCAGCGGTTGCGCAAGGCCGTGGAGGTTGCCGCCGCACTCCTGGATGAAAAAGGCGTCGCGGAGAAGAAATGGAACGATCAGAAAGTGATTCACGCCCTGGCGGACAAAGAGGTCGAAACGCAGACCATTGAATTGACGGTGAAAGAAGTCGAGCGATCGGACCGCCTCGCCGGACTTGTCGGCTTCGTCAACACGGGCCAGTTGAAGGTCGCCCACGACACGCTCGATGCCGCGGAGGTCGGCTCGTGGTCGGTGACCCGTGTGGTGGAACTGGCGCGCGAGATCGAATCCCTGCTGGCACAGGTGGACCACAGCGACGCCGCCTGGAAGCGCAACCAGCAGGAGATTCACCATCATTTTGAAGCCCTGCAAACCAGCCTGCGCTCGCATGGCTATTTGCCGGACGCCTCGCTCATCGACGAGGTTTTTGTGGTCAGCATTCCATTCCAGGGGCGCGTGTGCACGGTGGCCGAGTTGCGCGACGGCCTCGTCGCCGACATCCGGGAACGGCGTGACCTTCTCGATGCGAGGGAGCGGGCGGTACTGGAGAATTATCTCATCGATGAAGTGGCCAACCATCTGCATGACCTGCTCCATCGCGCCGAACGTTGGTGCGACGAGGCCAACGAGGAGCTTGCCTCCCGCCCCATGGACACCGGCATGACCCTGCGGTTCACATGGGAGCCCGCGCCGGACGCGCCGCCGGCCCTGGCCGAGGCGCGCCGCCTGCTGCTCAGCGCGCGCGGCACATGGTCGCCGGCCCAGCGCAAGGCCGTCGGTGAATTCCTCCAGCAGCGCATTCGCACCGTGCAGATGCAGAATGACGCCGGCACCTGGCAGGATCATCTGGTGCAGGCTTTTGATTATCGCCAATGGCACCGCTTCGGCGTGGAGCGCCGCCAGGACGGCCAGTGGAAACGCCTCAACCGCCGCACCCACGGCACCGGATCCGGCGGCGAAAAAGCCATCGCTTTGACCCTGCCCCAGCTCGCCGCCGCCGCCGCGCACTACCGCAGCGCCAGCCCGCACGCGCCGCGCCTGATCCTGCTCGACGAAGCCTTTGTCGGCGTGGACAAGGACATGCGCGCAAAGTGCCTGGACCTGCTGTGCGCCTTCGATCTCGACGTGGTCATGACCAGCGAAAGCGAATGGGCCTGTTATCCGACGGTTCCGGCCATCGCCATTTATCAACTTTCGGCGCGCGCCGGCATCGACGCCGTCTATGCCTCCCGCTGGGTCTGGAACGGCAGGCAACGTGTCCGCGACACTTCCGCCGACACTCTCTGAAACCATCACCCGGCATGAACCCTTCGACCGATCGTTTGCAGGAAACCCTGGGCCGGCCGGAGCTGGCCCGCCTGAGACAGCGCCTGCGCCGGAGGCTCGAACAAGGCCGTCCTCTCACGGGCTCCCTGACATTGGGAAACCTCACGCCGGCCGAGCGCGACGCCTGCAACCGCCTGCTCGGCCGCACATCCGCGGGTGGCAGCCTGTCGATCGACCTCGACCTGCTGGAACGCCGCTTCATCGAGGCCGGATTGTGCGAAAGCCTGGCCCACGCCGTGCAACTTCTGGGCGGTCCGGTCATCGATCGCGCGGAGGCCAGGCGCCGCGAGGCCGCGCAGTGGGAATCGCTTTTCAACGATACACTCGCCGCGGTGCGATCGCGCCCGGAACTCGTGTCATGGCTGGAACAATTGCGAAGCCAGGGTCTGCTGCGCCGCTACGGCATCGGACCGGCGCAAACCCTGTTGGGCCAGGCGCTGGCGGTGGCCGCGCGCCTGCCGGCCGACGGCGTGCCGCTGGCCGAACTGGCCGCCACCACCGTCGGCGACGCCCACGCGCTCGACGGACGCCAACCGCTCGGCACCCTCGTCATTCGTCTGGCCGCCCCGCTGGGCGGCGTGCATCGCTGGGACGACGCCGCGTCCCGGCGCGAGGCCTGGGCTTCGCTGGGCGTGCTGCTGGACGACCTCAGCGCCCCGGTGCTGGTGCTCAACCTGCGCGCGTCCGGCTCTCATCACGTCAGCCGCGTGCTCGATGCCTGCGCGGATGCCGGTGAGCCCTGCCATCTCACCCTCCGCCAGCTCAGGCGCTCGCCACCGCGCTTCGTTCCCGAAATGACAGGCCCGAGCGTATTCGTCTGCGAGAACCCGAACGTCGTCGCCGCGGCTGCCGACCGCCTGGGCAGTGAGTGCGCTCCGCTCGTCTGCACCGAAGGCCAGCCCAGAACCGCCCTGCATGTCTTGCTCCGACAACTGACCGATGCCGGCATCCAGCTCCACTACCATGGCGACTTCGACTGGCCAGGCATCCAGATGGCCAATGCCATGATCTCCCGCCACGGCGCCCGCCCCTGGCGCCTGGGCGCCGCCGACTACCGCGCCGCCGCCATCGGAGAATTCACACTCTCCGGCGCGCCCGTCCACGCTCTCTGGGATCCGGATCTGCACGCCGCCATGCTCGAACGCGGCAAGGCGGTCCACGAAGAACAAGTCGCGGATTCCCTGCTGGC
>CAZYHO010000051.1:13883-16111 GCA_964647495.1 uncultured Akkermansia sp.
GTGCGAGGCTGGACGGGCCATGCCAGCGCGTGCCAGATCCGTTTCAGACGACGAGCCGCTTTTGAGCCGCCGCGAGCGGCAGTTGATGGATGTGGTGTATGCGAGGCGGGAGGCGACGGCGCGGGAGGTGATGGAGGCGCTGCCGGAGGCGCCGTCGTATTCCACGGTGCGCACGTTGCTTGGGTTGCTGGTGCGCAAGGGATGGTTGAAGCGGCGGATGGAAGGACGCGCCTTGGTGTATGCGCCGGCGCGGCCGCGGGGGGCGGCGGCGAAGTCCGCGTTGCGGCGCCTGGTGCGCACGTTCTTCGACGGTTCCGTGGCCAACGCCGTTTCCGGTCTGCTCGGCGTGCGTGACCGGCCCTTGTCCGCCGAGGAACTGGCTCAGCTTGAGCAACTCATCGCCGATACCCGCCAGGAGGATGATCCCCATGATTGAATACTACTCTCACGAACTCTTTGACTGGTTGCTTCCGTTTATCGGGAAGGGGTTCCTCTTGCTGGCCGTGCCGTGCCTGGCCACGCTGGTTTGGAAGCGGATGCCGGTATCCTGGCGCGTGGTGCTGGCCGCGTTGGCGCTGGCGAGCGTGGGAACGCTGTTTCCTCCGGCATGGACGTGGCGCCATTCCGCGACGGCCGGCTGGCAGGAAGCCGTGCGGCAAGTCAAGGGTCTGCGAGTGGCCTTCGCCACAGGCAATCCGCCGCCGCCAGCGACGCTCTCCGCTCCTGACGCCGCACACGGAACCGAAAGCCATCGATCCGCGGCTGAAAGCCCGCCGGCAGTGGACTCGACCGTCCGTATTCCCTCCAGCTGGCCGTTGATCGTGGTGCTGGCGGGCGGCTGGGCTTTGGGATCCGCATTGGTGCTGAGCTGGGCGGGCTGGGGGTTTCTGCTGGCGCGGCGCTGGCGCGTGTCGGCGCGCCGCCTGGACGGCCCGGAGTGGGAAAACCTGCTGGCCGAAACCATGGCGTCCATCGGGCTGAAAACGCGGCCGTTGTTGCTCGAATCCGCCCTCGCGCCAGGACCATGCGTGCTGGGCGCCTGGCGCCCGGCCATCCTGCTGCCGGAATCATCGAGGGCATGGGACGAGGAAACGCGCCGCCTGGTCCTCCGCCACGAGCTGGCCCACGTCGCGCGCCGCGACGGCTGGCTTGCCTGGCTGCGCACGGCGATGCTGGTCCTTCACTGGATCAATCCGCTTGTCTGGTGGACGGTCGCCCGCGTCCGTCGCGAAGAGGAACGGGCTGCGGATGACGCCGTGCTCGCCGGTGGTGTCACCCCTGCGCGCTATGCGAGCCTGCTGGTGCGGATGGCACGCGATCACGGGGCGTCCCGTCGTCCCGCCGTTGGGATCGCGATGGCGCGGCCGTCCACCGTCGGGCGGCGGGTGCGCGACCTGCTCGCATCCGGGTCCGGGCGACCTCCGGCGCGCCTTCGCGGCCGGTGGACAGGCGCGCTGGCGGTGCTGCTGCTGGCGGGCGGTGTCGGCTGCGGCGGTCTGGGGCAAAAGCGGCCGTTCTTCGAGCAATGGCCCCGGGAGGCGATCGAGGATAAAGCCCTCGCCCATTTGGTGTCCCAGCCGGACATCAAGGGCAGGCTGGTGCGCGTCCACCTTCGTGTGGTCGATCGCACGGGACGGGAATTGTCGGTCCGCATGCCCGGAGCAGGGCTCATGGGCGATCGCCCATTGAGCATGAGCACGTCGATCAGGCTCCCGCTCAACCAAAGTGGCCGCGTCGAAAACATCCGGGAATTCATCTATCCCACAGGATACGAACTGCCCCAATTCCCGCCTGACTCTCCGCCCGGAATTCCAGGCGAGCCATCCGGACAGGACGAATCGCAGGGTGTATTTCCCGTCACTCCCACCACTCCGGTCTCATTCGGCACGCGCGATACCGGCTGGATCATCGAGGACATCCGCGTTTCGTCCCAGGCCGCGTTCTTCATGGTCAGCGGCCGGTTTCTGGAGACGAGTTTCGATGGATTCGTGAACGCGGCCGGCGAAGCC
The DNA here is from genome assembly GCA_964647495.1 of uncultured Akkermansia sp. Taxonomy (GTDB): domain Bacteria; phylum Verrucomicrobiota; class Verrucomicrobiia; order Verrucomicrobiales; family V1-33; genus CAJBME01. Next base: position 15,893 of record CAZYHO010000051.1, read on the forward strand.
TTTCAGCCGATCGTCCATGGCAACGATCCAGGGCTCATCCTGACCGAAAACCGTGTGGGCGCTCCCGTCTTCACCACCCGCGAAACCCCGTTCCGCGTCTCCGCCCTGCCCGGCAAAACATATCTGATGCCCCTCAATCTCCATCGGAATGAAGCGTTGCTCGAAGTGCGCGTGGAACCGGTGAATTAAAACCTTTTTGGTTCAATGAGCCTGTTTTTT
>CAZYHO010000052.1:0-14540 GCA_964647495.1 uncultured Akkermansia sp.
GGCTCGCGTCCCACCCCGAAGCTTCGCTTTCATGTCTGGGTCCTCGAGCGGGCATTCTTAAAAACGGCACAGAGCGGGACGCGCCGCCCTGCCCGGCGCATCGCATCAGGAATGGCCGCGGCGCAATACAGCAAGGCCGAAAGGCGCTGCTATTTACTGACGTCGAGGGCGACGGCTTCCTTGGTGCTGCGGGCGTAGATGGTGCCGTCGGCGAGGACCGGGGTGGACCAGCATTTGCCGTCGAGGACATCGGCGCGGGCGATTTCCTGGTATTTTTTGGGGGTGGCGGCGATGAGGACGAGTGCTCCGGTGTCGGAGAGGGCGAGGAGCGTGTCACCACCGGTGAGAATGAGGTTGCCTGGGCCGAATCCATCCTGGCTCCATTTGACGCTGCCGGTGGCGAGTTCGACGCATGTGACCGGGCCGCGGCCGTACTTTTTGAATCCGAACATGCCGTACAGATGACCGTCTTTGACGACCGGCGTGCTCCAGTGGTTGGTGACGCGGTCGCCTTCCTTGCGCCAGACTTCCTCGGCCTGAAAGCCATTGCCTTTCTTGACGATTTTGGCGCAGCCCATGCCGACTCCGTAACCCGCGGCGCAATACACGAGATCGTTGTGCACGATGGGGGAGGCGGCCGTGCTGATGCGGTACGGGAAATTGTAGCGCCAGAGCACGTTTCCGTCCTTCGGTGTGACGGCGACCAGGCCGGTCTGGGTGAAGAAGATGACCTGACGCACACCGTGGATGGTGGCGGCGATCGGGGTGGCGTGGGTCATCTGGTCGTTCTGGCCTTTCCAGACGACCTTGCCGGTGTTCGCCTCGATGGCGAGCAGGGCCTGGCCTTCGCCGCCGCCGGCGACGAAAACCAATCCGTCTTCGAGGAGCGGGCTGGCGGCGCTTTTCCACCGGATGTTGCGTCCGCTGTGCTCGGCAACGAGATCTTTAGTCCACGCCGGCTTGCCGGTGGCGGCATCGAAGGCATGGAGGTCGAGATTGGCGCCCATGACATAGACCTTGCCGCCGGCGACGGCGGGAGTGCTGCGCGGGCCGTCGCCGCCCTTGTTGTCAGAGGTGCCATCGTCCCCGCCGCCGTCGTAGCGCGCGATTTTCAGCGGGGCGGCCCAGACTTCCTTGCCGGTGGCCGCGTCGAGCGCCAGGCAGACTTCGGTCGGCACGCCATCGATTTCGCGCTGGATCAGCGTGTACGCGCGGCCATCGGCGACGGCGAACGAACTGAAACCGGTGGGTGTTTCGGCGGTCCAGAGTTTCTTCGGACCGGCGACCGGCCAGCTTGTTTTGGGGATTGTTTCGGCGGTCGTGCCGTTGCCCTGTGGTCCGCGGTACGAGGGCCATGAGGCGAGAACCGGAGCGGCGAGTGCGAGGAGCGGGCCGGCGGCGCCGAGAATAGCGGTGATCTTCATAGCGTCGTGATGAAAGGAAACAATGACGTCAACCCTGGCCCGATCAGCGGGCCGAGCCGATGGCCTGGGGATCGGCGCCGGCCGTGGAGCGCGGCGATGGGCGAAGGCTGGGATCGGGGAAGACGAGGGTGGCTTTCTTGCGCAGTTTGGCGAGGTACTCGTCCATGGCCTTTCGCTTGAGTTCGGACTGGACGAGGCGGTCGAGCAACTGGTCGATTTCGGCCTGGGCCTTGAGTTTCCCCGGCCGGCGTTCCTCGACGAGCATGATGTAGTAGAACCCGCGGAATTCGAAGACCGGGCTGATTGTTTTTACCGGGATGGAGAAGGCGACATCGGCGAGCTGGGGGTCGAGGGTGCTGCGGTGGAGCAGGCCCCAGTCCCCGCCGGAGGATGACTTGCTGTCCTGCGAGTAGGTGCGGGCCTGGGCGGCGAAGTCGGCGCCCTGGACGAGGCGGGTGCGGATATCGGTGGCGAGACGGCGCTGGCGGGCGCGCTGTTCCTCGATGCCGATGTCCGGCTCGCCGGTGAGCTGCGGGATGGCCAGGGTGCGCATCCAGACGGCGCCTTCTTCGCGGAATTCGTCCTGGTTGCGGCGGAAATAATCTTCTTTTTGCGCGGGCGTGGCGAAATCGATATTGCGTGTGGCCTGGCCGCGCATGGCGGCGACGACGAGGGATTTCCTGTGCTGGTCGCGGAACTTTGCCCACGTCATGCTGCGGCGCTTGAGTTCCTGGAGGAACTGTTCGCGGCTTCCGTTGAAGCTTTCGCGGATGAGCCTCTGGATATCCTCGTCGACGTACTGTGGTTTGATGCTGGCGCCCATGCGCTCGAACTCACTGATGATGAGTTCGCGGTCGATGAGGTCGTCGAGCCCCTTGCGCAGCGCCTCCCGTTCTTTTTCCCTGCGGGCCACGGCGTCACTGACGCCCTGCTCGATCATGAGGAGCTGGTACTTGGCGGCGGTTTCGACTTCGTTGCGGGTGATGACCTTGCCGTTGACGATGGCGGCCACGCTGTTCAGGCTGGCGACCGGCGGCGAGGGCGGCCGCTGCTGGGCATGGGCTGAGGCGGGGATCCATGCCGCCAGACTGAGAACGGCGAGAGCGGGGGCGAAGGAGCGAGGGGCTTTCATGGCGGAGACAAGACAGGCGGTGGGCTGCGGTGGGCTGCCGGCACGGGCACGCGGCCGGAGAGACGATGGGCACAATAGCCGGTTTTTCCGGCAGGGAAAGTAATTGCGCATGCCGCCCGGCCCGCCACAGCGTGGGTGCTTCGATGCAGGATCCGGAATTTGTTCGAAAGGCGTTTGCGGCCATCGCTCCGCGCTACGTGCTGGCCAACCATGTGCTCAGCGGCGGGGCCGACGTGCTGTGGCGGCGGCGCGTGGCGGCCGAGGTGAAGGCGCGGCGGCCTGGCTGGGTGCTGGATTTGGCGACCGGCAGCGGCGACCTGGCGGCGGCCGTGCGGTCGGCTTGCCCGGAGGCGCGGGTGGTGGGAGCGGATTTTTGCGCGCCGATGATGGTGCGGGCGCGGCGGCGCGGGTTGGGCGATTTGATTGTGGCCGACGGGCTGGCGCTGCCGTTTGGTGACGGGAGTTTCGACGTGGTGACGATCGGATTCGGGCTGCGCAACATGGAGGATTACGGGATGGCGGTGCGCGAAATGGCGCGGGTCATCAGGCCCGGCGGCTGCCTGTGCGTGCTTGATTTCTCGCAGCCCGGGGGCTGGATGTCCCGTGGATACAAGTGGTACCTGCATCGGGTGCTTCCGGTTTTGGCCGGGTGGCTGACTGGCCAACGCGGCGCTTATGAATACCTGGGTGGTTCGATCGAGTCGTTTCCGTCGGGGAGCGGCATGACCGCCCTGCTGGATGCGAACGGATTTGGCGGAAGCCGGTGTGTGCCGCTGACCGGCGGGATCGCCTCGTTGTACGTGGCGGAGAAGGCTTGAGGATGAGGGGCCGGGGATGCCGAGACTCGGCTCAGGCGGAGGGGGCGGCTCCGAAGCGGACACTCAGTTTGATGATGCGGCCGTTGCGGAGGACGTCCAGGATGGCTCTCGCGCCGGGCGACGAATTGCGGACCATGACAGGCAGGTCGGCGCCCGAGAACACCGGGGCGCCATTGATGCGCATGATGATGTCACCGGCCTTGAGGCCGTAGGCATGGGCTGGGCCGTTGTCGAAGACCTGGCCGATGAGCGCCCCATGCTCGATGCCGAGGGACTGGTGTTCGTCGGCGGTCAGCTCGCAGGGTTGAACGCCGAGCAGGCCGAGGAGCGGGACGGGTTTGGAGAAGCTCACGGAGCGGAGCATCGGAACGGCCTCGTGTCCCGTGCTGAATGGCTGTCCGCCGGGCGAGGCGAAGACCTGGTTGAGAGGGGTGGCCGGGAAGACGACGGAGACCGAGCCTTTTTGACTTGCCGGGGTGAGGATGGGGATGAGGCCGGGATCGGCGTGGGAGGCGAAGTTGCTGCCGTGGTACGGCACGTGGGGCAGGGCGAACCAGCCGGCGGCGACGAGGGCGGCGGCGGCCGCCCAGGGTTTGGCGGCGGTCCAGCGGTTGTGGCGCCGGGGTGGCCGGGATTGTTGGGCGGCCGCTGGGAGGACGGTGAGCAGGGAGGGCGCGAGCGCGGTCATTTCGTATTGCAGGGCGTTGAGCACGCGCTGGCCTGTGGGAAAGTCCACGTCCAGCGGGCGGAGCGCGCGCAGTTCGCTTTCGAAGGCGAGCAAGCTGGCATCGAGTGGCATCGGTGGGGAATCGGGGGATGAAGCGTCCGTCTGTTCGGCGGCGGCGCATTCGAGGTGGATGAGAAGACGGTCGAGGAAACCGGACGCGGCGGGGAACGGGCGCACTGCGTGCAAGGATGATTCGAGGGCGAGATCCTCGGGGAGGAGAGGCGGCGCGGGCTCGGGGTTTTCAGGGCTCATTGGAGCTTGGCTGGGGTCAGGTGACGACGCAGTTGCTGGAGGGCATAGCGATACCGGGAGGCGGCCGTGTTCATCGGAATGTCCAAAGTTTCGGCGATTTGTTCGAACGTGAGGTCGCCCCAGATTTTTAGTGTGAGCACTTCGCGGTAGTAGTCTGGAAGTTTTTTCATGGCTTCTTCGACGGCGAGGGCGCGTTCATCCTGTTCAAGTGAACTTTCGAACCAGACGATGCCGGTCTGATCTTCGCCGAGGTCGATCGAGCGCTGGTCGCGGTTGGCCTGGCGGATGTTTTTGCGGGCCTGGTCGATGGCGGCGCGGCGGATCTGGGTGAAGGCGGCGGCGAGGGAGGGTTCGTCGACGCCATGTTCATTTTTCTGGACGAGGCCGGAGCGCCAGAGGCGGACCATGGCGTCCTGCATGACGTCTTCGGCGTCGGCCTCGGTGCGTGTCTGTTGCCTGGCGAAGAGGAGGAGGCGCGACCCGTGGGTGGAAAGCCAGGCTTTCCATGAGGCGCTGTCGAGTGGTGCGGGTGTCGCAGGCATGCGTGAGGGGCGAATGGCGATGATCTTCGGTCATAGCGTCCGGGGGGCGGCTGCTTGTCTAACCCAAAAGTGAAAGCGGGCCGGAGTGCTGGGACACTCCGGCCCGGGAGGGAGGGGAAGGGTCTGATTTATGCCCAGTGGGAGACCAGGCACGAGTGGGAGGCCGTGCACTGGGCGCGAACCAATCCCTCGCCGGCGATTAATTCTGGATGAAACGGAAATTGTTACACACCGGGCACGAAAAAAGTGTGATTCCGGCGTATTTTCACGAAAAGAAGTACTTTTCCCAGGGTGGGAGGAGGTCCGGGTTTTCGACTTCGCTGGCGATGCGGCCTTCGTTTTCCGGGACGAACTGGGTGGAAGTGCCGTAGACCATGATGAGATCCTGGGAGGTGGCGGCGCGGAGGGCGTGGGCGACGCCTGCGGGGATGACGACGCCGGCGTTGGATGGGCCTGGGCGGTTGTCGCCTTCGATGAAGAACCGCATGCGGCGGCGCGGGAGGCCAGGGCGTTCTTCGAGGAGGAACATTTCGCAGGCGCCCTGGACGAAGAACATGGCATCCCACTGTTCGCGGGCATACGGGCGCAAGGCGTGGTTGGCCGGTTCGTCGATAAAGAGGCGGCGGAACCAGGCATCCGGTTCGGTATTCGGGGGGATGGCGGGTGGGTGGATGTGAAATCCTTTGGCTGTACCGGCGAACATCAGGGCGGTGGCCCACTGGCTGGGCCAGAGGCCGATACGGGAAAGGGTGCTGGCGGGATCGTTCTGGCGGGCAAATTCGCCGAACCACCCGCGGTGGCGTTGCTGGAAGATCGGGCGATGGAAGATTTCCACGCCCGGGATCCAGACGGCGTCGAGCTGGGCGCGGGATTCGGGGCGGATCAACTCGCCCGCTTCGGCGCCGGAAGTGCCCAGGCGATCAGCGAGGGAAGGTTTGGCGTAGTCGCGTGTCTGGAGGCGGTCCTGGGCGCCGGGCGTGAGGCCGCGCCAGAGGGTGCTGTGATCTGGACTCATGGGGTGCGGGGCGGAGGAGCGGAGGCCGGAGCCGCCGAGGGAGCCGGTGGCGCCGGTGGAGCCGGTGGCGGGGAGCAGAGCAGGGCGGCGTAACCGGGATCGCTCCACCACTGGAGCAGAGAGGACTTGGGCACGGAAACGATGCCGTAGGCGGGATCCATCAGCAGATAACGGGTCGCATCCTCGCCGAAGAGCACCACGTAGTGCAATTTGTATTCCTGGCCCGTCAATGACGGCACGAGGCCGAACGGGCGCAGGGTGCGGGCGTCCACGGGGCCGAGGACCGGCACGGGATTCGCGAAGTACCGCCCTTGCGGGAGGCGCACCGCGACGATGAGTGGGCGGCCTTTGGCGATGTGCTCCGACACCTGGGCGGCCGGAGTTCCGGACGATCCCGGTTTGAGGCTGAGGGCGAAGGCAAGCATGCCTTCGTTTTGCGCGATGAGCCGCAATGTTTGCAGCGAGTGGCCATGCCCGCTGCGCACCGGGTGACGGGCGAGAAGTTCGGGTTCGGTGACGCCGTGGTCCCAGTACCGCAGCACGCAGGTGAGCGCGGCCAGTCCGCAGCTCCGCGCCTCGGATTGCCTCACCGTTTCCACCGCCGCATACGTGAAATCATCGTATCGCGCGGTGAAGCCGGCCTCGGTGGTGGATTGATACGATGTGCCGGCGCACGAAGCGCCAAGCATGGACAACGCCAGAACTCCCGTGGCGGCCGTCCAGCCGCGCCATGCACCGCCGGTCATGTCAGTGGACGCGCGGCGAAGCGGGACGGGAGGAAAGCGATTTTTCCGCGTCCAGCGCCTCGATGTCGAACACCTTGACGCGGGTCACCGGCTTCTCATGGCCACGGGGCTCGGCGGTTTCGGGCGCCGCGGGCGCGGAGGCGGGCGCAGCGGCAGGCGCAGCGGCAGGCGCGGCGGCAGGCGCGGCGTTCGTCGCCTCGGCGGGCGCTTCGGACTCGTGCTTGTCGTCTTCCTCCTCCTCCTCGTCATCCTCGTCCTCGTCGGAGTGCTGGGACATGTCGACCACGGCATCCTGGGCGCGGAATTTCCGCACGCGCTGGTGGGCCGGGTGCGGGCTGATGGCCATGGTGATCATTTTGCCGGCATGGCGGGGGAGCATGTCCGGGTGGCCGGATCCCTTGAGATCGTCGATCACTCTGTGCATGAGCTGCATGCCGATCTCCGGGTGCGCGGCCTGGCGGCCTCTGAACTGAAGCACGACGCGCAGCTTGTCGTTGTGCATGAGGAAATCCTCGGCCCTCGTCAGCTTGATCTTGTAGTCATGGGGATCGATGCCGACGCGGAGCTTGACCTCCTTGACCTTGCTGGCCTTGGCTTTGTGCTTTTCCTTCTCGTGCTTGGCCTGCTCGTATTTCCACTTGCCGAAGTCGATGATCTTGCAGACCGGCGGCTGGGCGCCGGCCGCGATTTCGACGAGGTCCAGACCGCGCTGGCGGGCGATCTGGAGGGCCTCCATCGAGGACATCACGCCCAATTGAAGCCCGGTGGCGCCGTCGATGACGCGGATCTTGGGGGCGCGGATGCGTTCGTTGACTCGGGGGCCGAAATCGCGGCGCTGGTGAAAGCGATGTTGGGGCTTGCTGCTAATGGCGGGGATCCTCCTGGGGGTGGGGCGGCTGGGGGTGCGATGGGCGCGCGGGAACGCGGCGCGAGGCCACGCGTCTGCGCGGAGACTGGTTGCAGCGGCTTACTCCCTCCATGCCAAATAAGGCCCTGGCCCTTGCGGCGTCATTCCTCCTCTCTCACAATGCCACGAAAAGCCCACCCTCGGGTGGCGGGACACGCTGGCATTCATCTCGTCTGCTGCAGGAAAATCGATCAACCCTTTACAAGTAATCCAGTTGGCCGCGGCCGGCAAGCGGGAAAGCGCGAGAGTTTTTTTGGGGGGTTCACGGTTGGTGGGGTTCACCCGTCTGGTGCAGTTGGCGGAAATGCCGTTCGAGAAGATCGAAGGAACTCCCCTTGGGGTGCTGGCGCTGCGCGCGCTCAAGGCAGAACGGCTCGGGGAATTGCTCGGGTCCGAAGTCTGGGACGAGGCGCTGCTTTCGCGGCTGCCCAAGAGAGCACTCGAACAATTGTTCGTTTACATCTACTCCTGTGGAAACTTTCACAACAAGGCCTTCGAGCGTAAGGCGCGCGAAGTCAGTTCACCGGAGATCCGCACCACCGCCATGACTTTTGCTCAACGACTTCATCAAGAAGGCCGGCAGGAAGGCCAGATCCTGACCAGCCAGAAGGACATCCTGGAAGTCCTCGAAGTCCGTTTCCATGATGTGCCAGCCGGGCTGCGGGAGGAGATCGAGGCAATCAAGGATACGGACCGGCTTTCACATCTGCTTCGCGCCGCCATCAGTTGCGCCGATCTGGAGGTCTTCAGCCGGGAGCTGTAGCCCTTTGGGGTGCAATGGTGCACGGTGGGGGAGGGTGCACGGTCCACGGTTCACGGTGGGGGAGGGTTGTGCCAAGTTTTGGTGCGAACATTCCTTAAGCCGTGAACCGTGAACCGTGAACCGTGAACCGCCCGAAGGCACGCTTGATCAAGAGAGTCCAAGAGGACCGCCGGAGGAGTGGCGTCGGTGACCGAAGGAATCGATGTGGTGGCCGAAGGCATGGGCGATGCTGAGCCAGAGCCGGTTGTGCGGCACGTTGTCGAACTGGAGCGCCTGGCCTGATTTGAAACCGAGACCGCCGCCGACGAGGCAGAACGGGATGTTGTCGAGCGTGTGGCTGTTGCCTTTGCCGAGTTCGTTGCACCAGACGATGGTGGTATTGTCGAGCATGGTGCCGTCGCCGTGTGGTTCGGGGATGGCGTCGAGTTTGCGGGCGAGGTCGGCGAGTTGCTCGGCGAACCATATGTTGATTTTCACGAGATCCTCCTGGGCCTTGAGGTTGTTGTCGGGTTCGTGTGAGAGGCCGTGGTGGCCTTCGTCGACGCCGAGCCACCGCATGCGGGCCTGGCCGACCGAGTTGGTGAACTGGAGCGAGCCGACGCGGGCGAAGCCATTGGCGAATGCATTGACGAGCAGGTCGATCTGCATGGCGCTGATTTTCGGGATGCCGTCGTTGTCGAGCGGGACGCCTGGTTCGAGCACGGGTGGCGGGAAAAGGAGCTTCGTGGTGTCGGCCGATTTCAGATCGGATTCCATTTCGCGGACGAACTGGGAGTGCTGGTCAAGCAGGGCGCGTTCGGCGGGGTCGAGGTGGGCGCCGACGATGCGGAGGTCATCGCGGACTTCGTCGAGCACGCTGCCGAGGTGTTCGCGGTCCTTCATTTGGCCGTAGAGTTTTTCGAAGACGGCGTACGGGTCGCTGAGCGGGGCGAGCGGCTGGTTTGGACCGCCATAGACTTTGCGGGTCCAGGGGTCGGCGCGGTTGGGGACGGCGACGCCGAGTTCGAGGGATCCGAAGCGGGTCGCGGTGGCGGGGCTGGCCTGGAGGAAGTTTTTGATTTCCTGGTCGATGGAAATGTTTTTGGCCCAGCCGGCCGGTTTGTCGCTGCCTCCCTGAATGTTGCCTGGGAAGAGTTCGTCGGCGGTGAGGAGGCAACTGATGCCGCGCATGTGGCCATCGCCGTCGCCGCGGATTTTATTGGAGACGCCTTTGAGGGTGAGGGTGCGGCTCTTGAACGGCTCGAGTGGGGCGAGGATGCGTTTGAACTGGAAGTCGGGGCCGGTTTGATCCGGCCAGAAGTCTGGCGGGATAGTGCCGTTCGGCGTGAACATGAAGATCAGGCGCTGGGGCCTGGCGGGGGCGGCGCCTTGAGCGAGCGAGGGCAGCGCCGGCAGGAACGGCAGAACGGCGGATGAGAGGCCGAGGCGCTGGAGGAACTGGCGGCGAGTGGTGGTGTGCATGCGGCGTCGCGGTTTGAGTGTGGGTATGATATGTCAGAAAGTGGCGGCCGTCACCTGCGAATCATCGGCTGGCGTGTTTGGCGGGATTCGGGGGGCCGAGGGCGGCGCGGGCGGTGATTTCGGCGGCGAGGAGGCGGACGTTGTGGCCGGAAGCGACGAAGGAGGCATCCAGTTCATCGACCGTGTCCGGCCCGAAGGCGGCCGGCGGCTGCTTGACCAGATTGTGAAACAACTGGCGGATGAATCCGTGGCGCGCGCTGGCCGCGGTGGCGGCATGCCGGGCGACATCGCGGGGGCCGCGCAGGGTGATGGTATCGCCTTCCGCCGTTTCGAACGGGGATTCGGAGTCCACCGGTTTCTGATTGTCGATGGTGCGGAAGCGGCCGACGGCGTCGAAATTTTCCAGGCTGAAGCCGAGCGGGTTGATGGTGACGTGGCACGCCATGCAGGTCTCCTTGCTGGTGAGATTGGCGACTTTTTCGCGCATGGTGAGCGTCGGGTCGAAATGCGAATCCTCGAAGATGGTCGCCTGGGGCGGTGGTTTCAGCGGGCGGCCGAGGATCTGGCGCGTGAGGAAGACGCCGCGATGGATGGGTGAGGTGCTGCTGAAATAGGAGTGCGTGGCGAGGAGGAACGGGTGCGTGAGGACGCCGGCGCGCTGGGCCGCGTCGAGCCGGACCGGGACAAATTCATCGGGCGCCGCCGGGGCATCGACGCCGTAGAAGCGGGCGAGGCGGTCGTTGAGCAGGAGGTAGTCGGCCTGGAGGAGTTCGCGATAGTCGGACGGATCGGCCCAGACGACGCGTTCGATGAAGCCCTCGAGCGACTGCCTGAGGTCGGCGAGCACGCGATCGTCGAAGCCCGGGTAGGCGTCGCTGTCCTTGCGCAGGTCGCGCCCTTTCTCCACGGCGAGCCACTGGCGGAAGAATTCGTGCAATTTGGCCTTGGCGCGCGGATGGTCGAGGAGCCGGCGGGCCTGGGCGCGCACCTGGTCCGCGGCGCGGAGTTCTCCGGCGCCGGCGGCTGTACGAAGGGTGGCATCCGGAATGGAATCCCAGGCGTCCAGGGCGAGGCGGGCGGCGACGGCGAAGTCATCGTCGGGGCGGCCGAGATCGGGATAGAGGAAGCGCGGCGATTTCAGGATGAGGAGCAGGCTGCGCTTGAGGGCCGGTTCCGGCGCCAGGCCATCCTCGAAGCAGCGATCGACGAAGAAGGCGCGGTCCTCGGAAGTGAGCGGCCGGCGGAAGGCGCGTTCGGCCACGGTGGCGAGGAACGAGCGCCATTTCTCCACGCGGGCGGGATCGTCGTCGCCGGCGCCGGTGAGGCGCGGGAGGCGGAGCTGGACGAGGTTGGCGATTTCGAGGGCGGCGCGTGTGGTGGCCTCGTGCCATGCCTTGTTGACGGCGGTGCCGCGCTCGTACCCTTCGCTGGCGTCATCGGGCGGGAAATCGGTGGAAACGACGGTGACGTGGCGCGCGGGGGCGGGGGAAAGGTGTGGCACGCCGAGCACTTCCCAAACGCCGTCCGGCTGGCGCCACTCGAGGCGCACGGCGCCGCGGCGGTCCATGTATTTGAAATAATCGAGCCGGATCGGGTACGAGCGGCCGCCGAGCAGGAAGACGCGCTCGGTTTCGACGCGCTCGGTGTCGCCCGAACTCACCCAGGCATCGATGAGCGCGGGCATGCGCTGGGCGGCGCTGTCGTCGCGGCGGTTCCCGTCACCCGGGCGAAAGTCACCGTTGAAGTAAAGCCGGGCGCCGTTCGGGGTGGTGAGGCGGAACTCGTGCCAGCCGGTGCGTTGGGCGATGAGCGAGCCCTGCCAGGCGACCGAGTATTGCTCGGCCGAACATCCGAGAACCGGAGCGCCTTCGCCGAAATCGAAATCCAGATGGCGGTCTTCGCGTGCGGCGATCTTGCGCGCCTTTTTGTTCATGCCGTCGGACTCGTGGTAGACGGCGTTGAGGCCGGTGGACGGCCCCGGCGGCAGCGGCTCCTCGAAGCTGCCGAACAAGTCGGCCACCGACTCGCGGAACTGGCGGTTCGTGAGGCGGGCCGGGGCGAGCGCCGGCGGGTTGTTCCGTGCGCGGGCGGTGGCGGAGTAAAACGCGTCATATATATACGCGGCGACGAGATGCGACTGCGCGGCGTCGAGCGCGTCCGGATCGTCTTCCGGCATGTTGCGATCGATGTACCGGGCGAGTGACTCCAGCGAGCGTTCGCCGGCCAGGGCGTCATCGGCTTTGCCCGCCACCCCTTCGCCCGCTTTGCCGTGGCATTCGACGCAATGTTGCGCGTAGATGGTGGCTCCGTCGATCGTCTCCGCCGGCCGGTGCGGATCGGGTGAAAGATCGGGGACGGGGAACGGCGCGGCGCGAGGCGGCGCGTTTTCGGCGGCCGCGGCGGGCAATTCCGCTGCGGGCTGCCCGGGCGTCGTCGGTTCCTCCGCGTGTGCCCCGGCCACACAGAGCCCCGCCGCCAGCGCCAGACTGAGGCACGCCAAAAAAACCGGTCGTGAACGGGACTGCTTCACCATCTTCGCTTACCATACCGGATTTTGCCCGCTGGGTAGCCTCAATGTCGCCTCGGGCATTACCTGACACGATGGCGGCCGCTTCAGGGCCAACGGCCCGGCCGTATATCAGCCTGAGGCATCGCCCCAGTACTGGAGTTTGTACATTTTAAGCGGTGGCGGGTACGGACCGAGGGTGTGAGAGGATGAGGTCGAGGTGTTCGAGGAGGTGAGGATGGATGTGGAGCGCGAATCTGGCGAGACACGAATCTGGGAGACGCACTCGAATACTGGAATCGGCCACTATTGGGTTCGGCCTTCCATGGGTGTCTGGAATGGCCCTTCTCTGGAATGGCCCTTCCTGACACGGGGCAGTGGGTTCGGTGTGAGGAGCGGGACGCTCGGTGCGGCCGGCAGGATGCGAGCCGCGGCGGGCGGGACGCGCCGCCCTGCCCGGGAACTGGAATGGTTTGTTGCCGGGTCGGGGGTGTGGAAAAAAATTCGGTGTGCCCGGGCCCGGTTGCCGTTAGTTTGCGCGATGCAACAGCCAGCGCTTTCAATGAAGTGGATTGTCGTGGCAGGCGCCGCGCTTGCGCTCGGATTTGCGGCCGGTCACCTGGTTTCGCGGGCCGGCCAGAGCCGGCAAGAGGCGGTGATCGAAGCGATGCGGGGTGAAATCGGCGCTTTGCAGGCGGATGCATCGGCCCTGGAGGCGGCGCGCAAGGAGATGGCCGCGTTGAAACGGGATCTCCTCGCCACGCAGGACGCGCTCGCCGCGTCCCTGGCGAACACACCCGGCGATCTGGCGGAGGAAGCCGGCGCGGAGGCCGCGGGCCAGACCGCCGACGCCCGGAAGGCGTTCGCAGACATGGTGATGCGTGTCGGCCATGCGCAGCTCAAAGCGCAGATCGAAGGCCGGCTGGGTGTGCTCAAGGATCGGCTGCAATTGTCCGACGAGCAGGAGGCGAGAATCAAGACCATCCTCGACCAGGAATCGGAGCTGGCGGCATCCGCGCTCGAACGGTTGATGACGCGGCAGGGGACACCCGCCGACTTCGGGCGCTTTGCCCGGTTGCAGCGCGGCGAGTTGCCGGCGGGCATCGCCTCCGAACTCACCCCCGCCCAGCACGCCGAGTACGCCGCTTTCCAGGAACAAGAGCGCGTCACAAGCGTCGAGAACCGCGTCAACATGGAACTGTCCGGCCTGATCGCATCGGGCGGGCTCACTCCGGAGCAAAAGGACCAGGCATTCTCGACGCTGAGCGGCCTGGTGATCACGGAGGATGCGACGGATTTCGACTCGATGCGTGACGCCGGCGAGATTCGCACTTATGTGGGCGACGCGACGCAGCGGCGCCTCGACGTGATGGAGCAGATACTGACCGAGCCGCAGTGGCGCGTGTACCAGAACCAGGTCGAGACGGGCCGTCAGTTCCTGTCGAATCTCCTGCCACCCGAACCCGAATGATGCACACGACCTTGAACAGGCGCCTCTTTGCGGGAGCCGCCATCTCGCTGATCCTGGCGGCCGCGATGGTCGTCGATGCGGCCGCGGAAGCGCCGGCCACCGATCCGGTCAAACCCGCGCCGCCGCCCCCGCCGGCCGCCTCGCCGCTGTCACCGGTCATTCCACCGGCCGTGACCGAGTACATGGGGCGGCAGGTCGCGCCGGCCATGTCGTATCACGGCGGGGCGAGCTGGTTGTTGCGCAAGCTGCGCGAGGAGGAGGAGAAACCCTCGTTGCTCATTCCGCAGTTGAGGCTCAAGCCGGGCCAGACCATCTGCGACCTCGGCTGCGGCAATGGCTACCACGCGCTCCTCATGGCGCCGCTCGTCGTGCCGGGCGGAAAAATCATCGGCGTCGACATCCAGCAGGAAATGCTCGACGACCTGAAGAAACGCGCCGCGCTCTCGAAGGTGACGAACGTCGAGACCATTCTCGGTGACGTGCACGACCCGAAACTGCCGCCCGATTCGTGCGACGTGATCCTGCTGGTCGATGTCTACCATGAGTTTTCGCATCCCGAGCCGATGCTGGCGGCGATGCGCGCGGCGCTGAAACCGGAGGGAGTGGTCGCGCTGGTCGAGTTTCGCGCCGAAGATCCGGACATCCCGATCCGGCCCGAGCACAAGATGAGCAAGACCCAGATCAGGAAAGAGTGGGAGGCGAACGGTTTTGTCCTCGATCGCGAGTTCGACGGCCTGCCGTGGCAGCACCTCATGTTCTGGAAGCGCAAGTGAGCG
>CAZYHO010000052.1:14640-16050 GCA_964647495.1 uncultured Akkermansia sp.
CGAGGCATTCGATCGAAGTTGATTCTTGCGTGCGTGCGCGGAAATCTCGCCCGTTCACGTGATGCCCGCCGGTTCGTCCTCACTCCCTGCCTCCGCTTCGGCCGCCGCCCCGGCTGCCGCCCCGGCTGCCGCTGAAGACGTGCGGCCGCTGATCGTTTCGTTGTGCGGCACGTTTCTGAAGCCCGAGATGCAATCGATTTACCGGCAGGTGACCGGGCTGCGGCGATACCGGACGCTGGTTTTTACCGAGCAACCAGAAAACAGCGCGATGTTTCCATTCGATCCCGTGGTGGTCATGGAGAAGCGCGCACGGCCGCGCGCCCGAGGCAACTTTATCCTGCGGATCTGGTACAAATACATCGTCCGCCAGTGGCCGCCGCCCCGCCCGATCACGCGCCGGCCGGAGCACTTTCCCTACAACCTGCCGGAACTCCTGGCCGCGCATCGACCGGCGCTTGTGCATGTTTATTACGGCCACAAGGCGGTCAAGTACCTCGGCATGCTCGTCAAATGGGGCGGCCCGTTCGTCGTGTCGTTCCACGGCGTCGATGTGGTCAAGTTCGTCGACAGGCCGGGTTATCTGGACGAATTGCGCCGCGTCTTCGCGCGGGCACGGCTGGTGCTGGCGCGGAGCCGGAGCCTGCTTGACCGGCTGCGTGACCTCGGGTGTCCGGAGGAGAAGCTTCGGTTGAACCGGACGCCGATACCGCTGGAGGAAGTGCGATTCACCGAACGTCGGCCGCCGGCCGACGGCGAGTGGCGGCTGCTTCAGGCGTGCCGGCTCATTCCGAAAAAAGGGTTGTACACGACCTTGCAGGCTCTGCCGGCGGTGATCGCGCGCTTTCCGAAGGCGCGCTTCGTGCTGTGCGGCACCGGCCCGGAGGAAAAACGCTTTGCCGCAAAGGCGCGCGCCCTCGGCCTGCAAGACCATGTGATCATGCCGGGGTGGCTCGGCCAGCGGGAATTGCCCGGCGCTTTCCGGGACGCCCACGTTTTCCTGCATCCGAGCGAGACGACGGCGTCCGGCGACCAGGAAGGCGTGCCGAACAGCATGCTCGAAGCGATGGCCTCGGGTTTGCCGGTCGTGGCGACGCGGCACGGCGGGATTCCCGAGGCCGTCACGCACGGCGAGGATGGCCTGCTCGTCGAGGAAAAGGATGCGGCGGGACTGGCCGAGGCGCTGTGCACGCTGCTGGCGGATCCGGACACGCTCGCCCGGTTTTCCAGGCAGGCGGCCGCTTCGGTGCGCGCGCGCTTCGGCTCGGAGGCGGCGCTCGCGGCGCTCGAAGAATGTTACACGGAGGCGCTGCAAGTCACGCCGGTCGCCGCGCCGTCATCGCCAGGTCATTCAATCCACACGGCGTCGTTCATGTAGGCCTGCGCGTAGGCATACGGCATGTAACCGTCGCG
>CAZYHO010000053.1:0-15986 GCA_964647495.1 uncultured Akkermansia sp.
GCGAGACGCCGGATACGGCGGGCGGGACGCGCCGCCCTACCCGAGAACCAGATCACAAGGCCTTCGGCTCCTTCATTCGAAACCCGGATGGGGAAGGCTTTTTGTTCTTCTGATCTCTGATCCCTGACCTCTTCTTGTTACTCTACAGGCTCTCAGACGGCGAGTTTCGTCCAGGCGGCGTTTTTCCTGGATGAGGCGACGACGGCTTCGATGAACGCCATGCCGCGGATGCCGTCCTGGATGCCCGGGAAATCGAGGGCGGGATCGCCTTTGGCGGGTTTGCGTTTTTCGAGGCGGGCGCGGATGGCGAGGGCGAAGTTTTTGTAGATGTTGGCGAAGGCTTCCAGATACCCTTCCGGGTGGGCCGGCGGTGTGCGGCCAGCGGCGAGGGCGGCCGGAGTGAGGTAGCCGTTCGCGGTGCGGTAGACCTGCATCGGCTGGTCGCTCCATTTGACGAGCAGGGTGTTTGGTTCGCGCTGGTGCCATTCGAGGCCGCCTTTCTCGCCGTAGGCGCGGATGTTCAGGTTGTTTTCCTCGCCGACGCTGATCTGGGAGCAGTGGAGCACGCCCTTGGCGCCGCCCTTGAAGCGCAGGAGAACGTTGCCGTCGTCATCGAGTTTGCGGCCTTTGACGAAGGCGGTGATGTCGGCGGCGAGTTCGGCGATCTGCAGGCCGGTAATGTACTCCGCGAGGTTCTCGGCGTGGGTGCCGATGTCGCCGATGCTGCCGGCAGCGCCGCTGCGTTTCGGGTCGGTGCGCCAGGCCGCCTGCTTCTGGCCGCTTTGCTCGAGGCGCGTCGCCAGCCATCCCTGGGGGTATTCGACGACGACTTTGCGGATTTTGCCGAAGGCGCCGGCGGCCACCATGTCGCGCGCCTGCTTGACGAGCGGGTAGCCGGTGTAGTTGTGGGTGAGGCCGTAGAGCAGGCCGGTTTTTTTGACCAGCTCGCCGAGTTTTTTGGCTTCGGCGAGGTTGAAGGTGGCGGGCTTGTCGCTGAGCACGTGGAATCCGTGTTCGAGCGCCAGTTTGGCCGGGGGAAAGTGCATGTGGTTGGGCGTGACGATGGCGACGAAGTCCATGCGCTCGCCCTCGGGCAGCTTCGCTTCGGTCTTGATCATTTCCTCGAAGCTCCCGTAGCAGCGGCCGGGAGGGAGGAAGAGATCGGCGCCGGAAGCTTTGGATTTTGCGGGATCGGAGGAGAAAGCGCCGCAGACCAGATCGATCTGCCCGTCGATCAAAGCGGCGATGCGATGGACCGCGCCGATGAAGGCGCCGCGGCCGCCGCCGACCATGCCGTAACGAATTTTGCGACTCATGAGATGTGGTGGGTGTGAGAAGGAATGGGGATTGGGGAATGGGGAACGCGAGGGGTTGAACGGGAGAGGTTGAAGAGGAGGGGGCGACGGGAGCCGCGATGGTGAACCAGCCGTGCGCCAGGAAGCAACCGGAAAGTGAGCGGCGGAGGTGTGGGGATGTGAAAGATTTGGATGAAGTGTCGCGTTGAGAACGTACTTTCGGGGAGAACGCCCCTGTTTAGCGATGACGACTGAAATCCGACAGCGGTTGACGGCGCAACCGTTCCTGCCATTCCTGATTTTCACGGCCGACGGGCGCGAGTACCGGGTGCCGACGCCGGACCACGCGCAGGTATCGCCTGCGGGTGGCCGGGTCAGTGTCTGGACGGACGACGACACGCATTTCATACTTCAAAGCATGCTGATCCGTGGAGTGGGCGTGGCCAACGACGAGTGGCAGGCGTCCTGAGGCGGCGGGCCGGGCGCATTTTCCTTCTTTCCCGCGCGGGTGGCCGCATCAAAGGTGAGGCTGATGGCAGAGACCAATCCCGAGCGATTCGAATCGACGCTGGCGAGCACGCTTCGCAGCCTTGCGGATGCGGTGGTGGCGGCGGATTTGGGGGGGCGTGTGATCTTTTTGAACAGGGCGGCGGAGGAGATGACCGGCTGGCCGGCGGCGGAGGCGGGGGCGCGCCCGCTGGCTGAAGTGTTCAAGATCGCGCATCCGTCCGGTGAGGCGGCGGAGTTCATCCGGCTGGGAGCCGGCAAGGGGGGGCGGGCGCTGACGTTGACGCGGCGGGACGGGCGGCGCCTGCCGATCGAGGACAAGAGCGCGCCCATTCGGGATGCGGATGGAAGCCTGGCGGGGCTTGTGATATTGTTTCGGGCGCGCGACGGGTCGGCGGCGCGATCCGGGGATGGAGTGTCGGAGATGCCCGATGAGATTCTGGAGGGGCTGGCGGAACCGATTTTTTGCCTCGATGCGCAGTGGCGATTCACGTACGTGAACGCGCCGGCGGCGGTGGCGTTCGGGGCGTCGCGGGGCGCGTTGATCGGGCGGGTCTTGTGGAATAAATTTCCGCCGTCGGTCCACCGCAAGCATTACCAGGATTTTTGTTCGGCGCTTCTCAAGCGCGAGCGGCGCACGTTCGACCTGCACGACGAGGCGAGCGGCCGGTGGTGGGAGGCGAGCATCAATCCGTTCAACGACGGATTGATCGTGCTGTTGCAGGACGTGACCGACAAGAAGGCGGCCGAGGAGGGTGCGGCGCGGCTGGACCGGCTGGAGTCGCTCGGGCTGCTGGCCCGGGGGTTCGCGCATGATTTCAACAACCTGCTGACGGTGATCGTCGGCAACCTGTCGCTGGCGCAGGCGAGGCTCGGCGAAGAATCACCGGTGCGGCGGGAACTGGAGAACGCGCGGACCGGCACGCAGCAGGCTCAGGGGCTCGTGCAGAATCTGCTGACGTTTGCGCGGGGCGGGGCGCCGGTCCGGCGGCGGCTGGGGCTCGAGGCATTCGCCGGCGAAATGATGGCGGCCCTGGCGGTTTCAGAAGGGATCACGTTGCGGAGCGCGTTCGGTCCGGATCTCGGCGAGGTCGAGTGGGATCCGGCGCAGGTCCGGCGGCTGCTTTCGAACCTCGTGCACAATGCCGAGCAGGCGATGTCGAAGGGGAGGGCGGGTGACATTTTGGTCCGGGTATTCGTGAAGCGCACGGACAAGGAGGCGTGGGCGACGCTCGAGGTCATCGACAACGGTCGTGGCATCGCGGCGGAGATTCTGCCGAGGATTTTCGAGCCGTATTTCACGACGCGCGGGGAAGACAACGCGAGCGGGCTCGGGCTGACCGTGTGCGAAAGCATCGCGCGCGCGCACGGCGGCAGGATCGATGTGCGCTCGCAGCCCGGCTTGACGGTGGTTTCGGTGATGCTGCCGGCCATGGTGGCGGCGCCGCCCGCGGCCGCCTCCGGCGTGGAATCGCGTTTCCGCGCTTCGGCGGGCCGCGTCGCGAAGATCCTGGTGCTGGAGGACGAGCCGTTGATCCGGCAGTTGTTGTCGGCGCAGCTCACGGCGCGAGGTTTTGCGGTCGAGGTGACGACCGATGGCGTCCACACGGTGGATCGATACCGGGAGGCGATGGAGCGCGGGGATGCCTACGATGTGGTGATCCTGGATCTGAGCATTCCGTCGGGGCAGGGTGGCAAAGAGACGATGGAACAACTGCGCGCGCTTCATCCCGGCGTGCGCGCCATAGTTTCCAGCGGCTACTCGGACGACGCGGTGATGTCGCGGTACATGGATTTCGGATTTCGGGCGGTGCTTCCCAAACCCTACGATCCTGCCGAGCTGGCCGCGCTGGTCAGCGAGGTGCTGCAGGATTGACCGCCATCGAGTACCTCGTTTCCCGTGCCGCGCGTCGCCAGTTACTGCACCACGTTCCTGAAGCCCGAGATGCGGCACATCTACCGGCAAGTGACCGGTCTGCGCCGGTGGGAGACGTTTGTCGTGTGCCGGGAGCGGCTGGAGGCCGGGCGCTATCCGTTTGAGGATGTGGTCGTGCCGCCGGTGGTGAAGTCGAATTTCCTGCGGCGCGCATGGCTGAAATACGTGCGGCGCGAGCCGCCGATCGTGTACCGCGGCGAGTACGGCGCGCTGGCGGGCGTGCTCGAGGCGCGGCAGGCTGATTTGCTGCATGTGTACTTCGGCCACACCGGTGTTCACCTGCTGCCATTCCTGCGGCGGTGGCCGGGGCCGGCGGTCGTCAGTTTTCACGGAATGGACGTGCAGACGCGGGCCGATCGGCCGGGGTACGAAGCCGGCTTGCGCGCGCTCTTGTCTGAAATCCCGCTGGTGCTCGCGCGGTCGGAATCGCTGCGGGACCGCGTGATCGCGCTGGGCGCCGATCCGGCGAGGGTGCGGATCAACCGGACCGGGATCCCGCTGGAGGCCTTTCCCGTGACCGGCCGCGAGAGGCCGCCCGACGGCGGGTGGCACTTTGTGCAGGCGTGCCGGTTGATCGAAAAGAAGGGACTGGATGTGGCGCTGCGGGCGTTTGCGCGGTTCGCGGCGGCGCATCCGGCGGCGCGATTCACCATCGCCGGCGACGGACCGTTGCGCGAGCCGCTGGAACGGCTGGCGCGCGAACTGGGCACGGCGGAGCGCGTGGCATTCGCCGGCTTCATGGATCAGGCCGGGCTGCGCGACCTGTATCATCGCTCGCACGTTTTCGTGCATCCCAGCCAGATCACGGATGATCAGAACCAGGAAGGCATTCCGAATTCCATGCTCGAAGCCATGGCCACCGGACTGCCGGTGCTCGCGACAAAGCACGGCGGCATCCCCGAAGCCGTGTGCCATGGCGTGACCGGCTTGCTGGTGCCGGAGCGGGACGTGGATGGGCTGGCCGGAAGCATGGCTCGCCTGGCCGCCGCGACAGGCGAATGGGAGGCGATGGGGCGGGCGGCGGCGGCCGACGTGCGCGAGCACTTCGAGCACGCGGCGCAGATCGCGAAGCTGGAGGGGTTCTACGACGAGGCGCTCAGTACACGCCCTCGATGACCTTTTTCTCCATGGCGCCGAACGGGCGCACGTCGCCAACGCCGTCCCACGGATAACGCTCGCACGGCTCGCGGCGGATCGCTTCGTCGCGCTCGAGGAAGCGCGGCATAAAAAACTCCCGCGTGAGGGTCGTCAGCTCGACGCGGCCATAGTCGCCGTAGGCACGCGTGGCGGCGGTGTTGTCGGGATCGACAATGCGCAGGATGGCGCGCGGCTGCGGGGCGTAGTAGGTGACCGAGTATCCCCTGGAGGGCAGTTCCCATGGCAGCGAGCAGGCCAGGCCCATCAGCGTGTTGCCGTAGGTCGGCACGAAGCGCGTTTTGTTTTCGCAGACTTCCTCGACGAGAAAGCGCACGGTCTGCGGCGTCATGCTCGTGCCGCCGCAGAACACGCCTTTGATGCCGCAACCGGGGATGGACAGGCGCTCGGCCAGGTTTTCGAGCAGCTTGGGCGTCGTGAACAGGCACGCGATGTCGCGGTGCTTGAGCATTTCGACGCCCTGGTCGATGACGTGTTTCTGGTAGCGTTCCACCTCGTCGATCTGGCCGCGGGAGATGAGTTTTTTCACCCAACGGGGATCGAGGTCGACGAAGTACGTGCTGCCGCCGCGACAGGCGGCGAGGTGCTCGATCGCGAGGCGGAGGCGGCGCGGGCCGGTCGGGCCGAGCATGAGCCAGTTGCCGCCCTTCGGAAAAAACTCGTCCTCGAGCTGGTGGGAGAACTGTTCGTAATCGTGCTTGTAGTCGTCCCAGCCGACGCGCTGTTTCGGCAGGCCGGTGGTGCCTCCGGTTTCGAAGACGTTGAACGGCCTGCCGGCGAAAGCTCGCGGCACGAACCGCTCGTTTTTCTCGTCGCGCAGCCAGTCGTCCTCGAAGTGATCGAAGAGGACCAGGTCCTCGACCGCTTTGATCTTCTCGCGCGGATCCCAGCCGGCCCGATCCATCCAGTCAAGCCAGAACGGGCAGCCGGTTTCGCGGCTGAAATGCCAGTGGATGATTTCGCGCAGGTGCGCGTTCAGCTCGTCTTGGGCTTCGGTGGCGGTCATGCGGTGTGGCGTCGTGTGGTGTGCGATACCGAAGATGTAATGAGATCGCGGCCGGTGTCACCCGCCTTCTTCGCGGTGGCGGGGTTATCGTGTCCTGAGTTTGACCCATTCGTGGAAGTGAGCGGGGGCGGTGGGCTCGGTTTGGAGGCCGACGATGACTTCGAGTTCGCGGTGGGGAAAGTTGTCGCGCTGGACCCAGTGGATGCCGTCATCGCGGTGGTCGGCGTACTGGTAATCGAGGCCCATGGTGGCGCCTTGTTTGCGGAAGAGGACGATGGTGCGGGCGCCGGAAGGCAGTGGCGAGTCGCTGGCGACTTCGACTCCGAAAAAGCGGCTGTTGCGGGTGATGAGGCGCGGGCGGAGCGGGGGCAGGGAGGCGATGAAGTCGCTTTCCTCGGTGGCCCAGGTGTCGAGAACGCGGCGGTATTCCTCGAGGACACTGGCGTAATCGAAGTCCGCGGCGGCCATGACGGTCTGCCAGAGTTCGAGCGGACTGGCGGCAGGGCTGGCGGGGGTGGCGGTGGCGAGGGTTTTGACCAGAGTGCCCGGAGCGGAGTCGCCGTGGTGCCGGACGAGGGCGTGGCACCAGGCTTCGCCGAGAGAGTAGACGAGATTCGGATCGTAGAGGTGTGTGAAGCGGTGGTTATCGGCGAGGGTGTCGAAGTTCGACTGCCGGCGGTGGTGAGCGACGGCGGCGGCGCGGCGGAACGTGCGGAGTTCGTCGGGGCTGCGCCAGAAGCGGTATTCGAGGTAACTGGCGAGCCCTTCGTGGAACCACCGGGTGCTGGTGAAGCGGTCGCTGGCTTTCTGGTCGCTGCCGAGGTCGATGAAGACGTGTGTCAATTCATGGCCGAGGACCGCCTGGCTGTCGGTCCCCTTATCGGGGATCCTGGCGAGCATGAGGTTGATGCGTTTCCAACCGGCAAGGCCGAGTGCGTGTGGCGATTGGGCGGTGAAGTCGGCGACGATGCGGCCTGGCGGCGGCGGGATTTGCAGGAAGTCCGAGACCTGGCGCAACACGGTGTCGGCCTGGGAGGCGAGAGATTCGGCCTGGGTGCGCTGGCTTGAGGGAGCGATGATGTCGAAGTGCTCCGTCCGCATGCGGAAGGGGGGAGCCTCGGGGAAAGCGGCGTCGGCGACTTCGGTGGAGTCCGAGATTTCGGTCTGGGCAGCGGTTTCGATCTCGTTCCAGTGGGCGAACATCCAAAGAACCATGGCGGCGATGGCGGAAACGACGGCGGTGACGGCGCCGATGACCGCGACGACGGCGCGCGCTTGCGTGGCGCCGCTGCTCAGGCGCGCGGATCCGCCGGTGCCCAGCCATCCGAGCCAGGCGATGCCGTAGGCGCACAGTCCGGTGACGAGGAGCCGGCGGATTTCCGGCCATGGGGCAAGCCAGTCGAGTCCGTAATAATCATCGCGGGCGAATCCGAAGAGGTTGAGGTGATCGGCCCACGAAATTCCGGCCTGCGAGAGGCCGAGGTACAGGGCGTACCACAGCATGAGCGCCATGACCGCGAAGCGCCGCAAGAATCCGAGCGCCATGCCGAGCCCCGCAAAGGCCCATCCGCCGACCATGACCAGGCCCACCCCCCGGCCGAGCCATTGGGCGTGCCATCGCGGGTCGAGCGAAGTGCGCGAGAGCCATAGTTCGAAGGCTGTGGCGACCAGATCGGCGAGGCCGAAGGCGAGGACCGGCGCCTGGAGGGCTATGGCTTTGGCCAGGAAGAGGCGGCTGCGGCCGGCCGGCAGCGAGTCGAGGAACTCGAGTGTTCCATCGTCTTTTTCCTTGAGCAGGATGCCATGGGCAGCCGAGACGATGGCGATGAAGAGGAACTGGAAGAAATCGACCGAGTCCGAGTGATTGACCTGGGGCTGCGTCCACCAGTGGGATGGCCCGCCCTGATCGGGAAACCCGTTGGTCCAGATCCCGAGCCATGGAAACAGCGCGAGAAAGACAGCGAGCCATATCATCGGGGCGATCGCGCGCACCTCTTTGCGGATGAGTTCGATCATGGCTCGGTGCGGGTGGGTGTAATCTCCTCGGGATGCACGGTGAGGCGCTGCCAGCCGGAAATGACACGGCCCTCCAGGACCGGCGACCACATGACCAGCGAGGCTCCCCATCGCCGGCCGGTCAAAAGCGATGTCGCCACCGTGTGCCAGGAACCGTCGGTGGGCACGGTGGCCGGTTTGATCCACGACGGAGGAATCTCGCCATCCGCCGGCCACAGGTCGGCGAATTCGACGTCCACGCTGTCGACCGGCAGGCCCGGTGAGGCGACGCGCATCATGGCGATGGCGGCGCCTGGACCGTCGGGGAAGAACCGGATTTCCGCCTGCAGGCGGGGCACCGTGGCCAGTTCGGCGGCGTAGAGCGGGCGCCAGGCATCGAGCGTTTGTGAGCAGCGGCGCGCGAAGTCGTCGGCTGTCCAGCCCGTGTGTTTGCGGAGGCGTGAGTTGGCGGGATGCCAGAGGGTGCGCGCCGTGACGCGGATGTCCTTGCGTGACGGGGGATGGAGCAGGCTGGAAAGCAGGCGGCGGCACGCATCCGGGCCGGCTGATTTCTCCACCGTGTGCAGCAGGCTCCATGAAAGCCCGGCCGCGGCGTCCGGACCGACCTGATCACGCAGCACAAGCCACCGGCGCAGCGTGGCCGCGGACACGCCATCGGGAGCGGCCCAAAGTGCGCGCCGTTGCAGGGCGGCGGTCCGTTCCGGTGGCGCATCGCGGTGAATCCAGAAGTGGCCGAGGCCATCGAGCGCCCAGCGCTGAGATTCGCGGGCGGCGCGTCCGAGAGTGGCGCCGCGAACGACTTCCGGGATCAACCACGCGCTGAATGCCTCCGGATCGAAGTCGGCATGGCGGAAATTGGCCCGCACCGGCAGGCCCTGGCGGCGTGCGTTTTCGAAGTCGGCGACCTGCCATGTGCGGCCATCGAGTTCTCCGCCCAGGGTGATGAGGACTTCGGGCAGGTCCGTCCACCCGAGGTACTTTGCCAGGCCGTCGAGCGCGGTGGCGGCGGCATCGGCGGTGCGTTGGGCCTCGGGTCCCTCGGGCGCCACTTTTACGCGGGCCAGCCCGTGTGCGGCTTCCGACGCCGCGGCGAGCGTGAACCGCGGCGGAGGCGGTTGCGACCTGGTGGCGGCGACGGTGACGAGGGAAACGGCGAGGATCCAGATGAAGACTTTTTCGCGGCGGCTCATCTTTTCTGCGAGCAGACCGGCCACATGGCCTTCGCGGACCAGGCCGAGCGCGGCGCCACCGAGCAGGCACGCGGCCATGAAGAGGCCGGCCGCTTTCAATTCGTCGAGCGGAAGCGCGTCGCGTTCGTAGGCGAACGATTGGCCGAGCAGCGAGAACGGCGGCCATTTCGACGGATCGACTCCGAGCCACTGGTCGGCCGAGACGAGGAAAAGCGCCGTGCCGATGAGGATCGGCCAGCGGTAGCGTCCGAGCAGACCGAGCAGGCAGAAAAACAGGGCGGCACAGGCGTTCCACATCGCGGCGCGCAGCAAGAGCAGTCCGAAGAATTTCAGGGTCAAGTGCTCGTGCCGCCATCCCACGGCCGCCGCCAGCCCGACGAGCACGGCCGACGAGGCCAGCGTGACGCCGAGAACGACAAGCACTTTCGCCGCCAGCATCGCGCTGCGCCGCAGCGGCAATGCCTCGAGAAAGAGCTGGGTGCGGGCCGAGTATTCCGCGGCGATGAGCCGGTGCCCGAGCATCATGGCTCCCGCGGCACCGAACCATCCGATGACCAGGCGCAGCGGGTCAAAGGCCGAAATCGACGCGCCGCTCCGCATCATCAAGGCGAGAACGGCGCACAATGCGATCGCCTGCAGCAGCCCGAGCCCGAGAAATGCCAGCCAGTGCTGCCTCCACTCTTTCGCCAGCAATGCCCGCATCATAGATCAACGAAAGAGCGACCGGCGATGGCCATCAACGTGTCTTCCAGGCTGAGGTCGTTCACCTCGGCGGCCGGCCCCAGCGCCCCGGTCATCCACCACGCCGGATCCGCCTGGACAACGAGGCGTTCGCGTGGCGCCGCGCCTGGACCGGAGTCGATTTCCTGTCTTTGCAGGACACGCGCGCCCTCCGGGACTTTGCCGGCCAGGTCAGGCGGCGGGAGTGGGCGGATGACGGCGCGGATGGTGCGCCTCAGATCGTCCAGGGTTCCTTCGAATTGCAGCATGCCATCATGAATCACTCCGACGCGATGGGCCACGCGCTCCACCTCCTCGATCCGGTGCGTGGAGAAGAATGTCGTTCGTCCGTGCCGGAGCGCCTGGTTGACGACGATGTCGAGGAACTCACGCCGCGCCACCGGGTCGAGGCCGGCCGTCGGTTCGTCGAGGACGAGCAATTCCGGCCGGTGGGCGAGGGCCAGCGCCAATCCGAGTTTGACGCGTGTGCCGCCCGAGAGGTGGCCGATGCGGCGGTGAGGCGGCACGTCGAGCACGCCCAGGAGGCGATCGAACTCCTGCGCATCCCAGGTCGGGAAAAACGCGCCGACGAAGCGGCCGATGCGGCGCGCATCCATCCACGGGTAGAAGTTCTGTTCCTGGGAGACATAGCCGATGCGCCGCTTGAGGCGGGGCGGAGTGCGGCGCACGCGTTCGCCGAAGAGTTCGATGCGGCCGCGGTCGGGGGCGACGATGCCCATGAGCATGCGAATGGTAGTGGTTTTTCCGGCGCCGTTGCGGCCGAGAAATCCATAAATTTCGCCGCGGCGCACAGTCAGCGAGAGGGAGCGTACGGCCGAGAGCGACCCGAAGCGGCGGCTCAGCTCGAGCGTTCGCAGGGCGGGGTCGCCTGCCTCGGGGGAATCCGCCGCAGGGGCAGCCGGCGGCGTCGTTGCGGACACTGGCAGCGGCGGCGGCAGCGGCGGCAGCGGGCGAGGCGCCGGAAGCTCCGCATCGAGGCCTGGATGATTGATTCCGCCCGATTCCGGGAAAGCACCCTCACGAGACATGCGGGAGACTGGAGCACAGCGCCGGCAATGCCATAGTGGAATTTCGCCGGATCATCGTGTGCTCAGGTGCAGCCTGAGGAAGAGCTGTTCGCCCGGGACTACAGGTTGAGTGGCGCGATAGACCATGGTCGCCGTTCCGTCGCCGTGGTTGGTCTCACTGACGAGCACGCCGGCGCCGCCCGTCCACTCGCCGGTGATCAGACCGGGCGAGCTTTGCACGTCGTAGGCCACGTCGTCGGCGGCCAGCCTGCGGCGGAAGCGGATGGTGAGGTACTGGCTGCCAGCCTGGCCGACGAGGAGCGGCTCGTCTCCGTCGGCGGGATGGCCGAAGGAATTGGGCGTTGTTGGCGACGAACCGAGCGCGTATTCGGCGAATGCGGTGAGCCCGTCGCCGTCGGTATCGGCATCATCGGAAGTGATTCCATGGGCGGTTTTCCAGGCCGCGTACGATTCGCTCTTGGGCTGGCCGGGCTGGCCGTGCCGCGTCGCGCTCGAGCGCCAGTTTTCCGGTCTGGAGTGGTCCGGATTGGAGGTCGGGTTGACCAGCACGAGGCTGAATCCCTCGCCGTCCGCCGCCTCGGGCCACGGCGCGCGGTCACTGTATGTGAATTGTTTGATCACGGAACCGTCCGCCGCGGTCAGGCGGATTGTTTCACCGGCGTTGTCCAGGCTGCCGACGAACGGGCCGAGCACCGGGCTCAGGGCGCCGTATCGAGCGGTGAAGGCGCCCGGATCTCCGACGAGCAGGAGGCGTCCGCCTGGTGGCAGGAGCTGCTGCTGGACCGTCGTGCTGAGCACGAGATCCGCCGCGCTGCCGAGTGTCACGTTGTACAGGTCCACCGTGACGTTTCCGATGTTGAGCAGCTCGATGAATTCGAAGTCGTTGGAACTGTAACCGCTTTCCTGGCCGCCCTGGGAGCCGGACGGGTTGTAGGAGAACTCGGAGATGACGAGGTTTGCGGCGCTGGCGGGCGCCGCCGCAGTGTAAAACGTGGCTTCGTTGAGAGCGGACCACGTCATGCCGTTGAGGACGCGCGTCTTGAGCGTCGTGCTCGACGAGAGCGGAACCGGCTCGGTATAGGCGTCGCCGATGCCGCCGCCCAGCGTGTCATACACGACTTCCGCGCTGAACAGCAGGTCGGTGTTCAGGGCCGTCTGGTTCATCACGTGGAACGCGAGCATGTTTTCGCCCACGACGAGCGAGGCGGCAGGATTCTGCACATTCATGTCTTCCAGCGTGATCGCCGCCGAATCCGGGCGGCTCGTTCCGCTCGTGGAATTCCACGCCGGCACATGGGCGGCGTTGACGGTTTTCCGGGCGACTTCCCGGCCGTTGAGATAAGCGATGTAGGCATCGTCGTAGCGCACGCGCAGGCGGAGATTGCTGACCGCGTCGATCTGGGCCTGGCTCATGGTGAACGGCAGCCGCACATAGACGGTGCCGCTGGGCGCGCCGCCCTCCGGTTGCATCGCCGCCTTGAGGTCGGTTTTGATGAACGGCGTGAAATTCGTCGTGGCGGGGCGCCCAGTCGGATTGAATCCGAGGCCCATCGGTCCGCTCGACCACTGGGCGGCGTTGGGCGGGCCGGCCGGCGATGTCCAGTCGGCGATGCTCAGTGTGCTGCCGCCATTTTCGACGGAGGGCACGAGGAAACTTGCCGTGGCGCCTTCCGGGATGAGCACGGTCGGCACGAATCCGCCGCCGACCGGCCGCGGGTCGGATCCGTCGATCGTGTAATAGATTTTGCCGCCGGAGGTATTGGGGTTGGTGAGCACGACGTTGAAGCCCGGATCGACCTGGCCGCCGCGCTGATTAAAGACAGGCGGCTCGATGTTCGGGTAGAATCCGCGGGAGCGCGCTTCGGAAAGGAACTGCGTGCTTCGCGTGTTGAACCAGCTCCGCGTGGCCGTGCGCGCGCTTCGCCAGTTCGAGGCATTGCGGGCCGGGGAAGTTTTGGCGTCGCCCCAGCGTGCGGATTCCGCGATGATGGCGGGCTCGACTTCGGCGGCGCGGCGGTCGAGGCGGGCCTGGTTATTGGCGGCGGTGAGCGGTCCGTCGTTGAAGAAGTGGCGGAAGATGTGGTCCGCGAACCTCATGCGGTACTCCGGGGAGGCCGAGAGGTCTTGATGGAAGAACTGCGGGTTGCTGTGGGTGATGCGGTTCCAGTTTCCTGTAATGGCATTTTCGAACGGGCCCCAACGGTCGTTGGCGCTGCCGGCGTTCAGGGAGTGTTCGGCGTCGTGTTGAAACGACATGAACCCGAGCGTTCCGTTGCGGTTGCGCACGCAGTAAAAATTGTTCGGGCTGCTGCCGGAGCCGGTGAGCGGCGAATCGGCGTTGCGGGAGAGGAGGACGACGATCATGTAGTCGATCAGGTTGGGAACGTCGAGCAATGCCGGTTCGCCGGTGGGGGTGCGTCCGTCCGCCTGAAGCCCCATGAGTTTGAAATAGGCGGCGAGTTTTTGTTCCGGGGTGGAGGCGAGCGTCTGCGCAGGCGCGGCCGGATTCTTTTCAAGTTGTGTCCAGTAAGCGGCGCGCGAGGCATCCCAGAGAGTTTTCCAGGCGGAAGGGGAGCCGTCGGGGCGGGTGAGGAAATCACCGTCGGTGGCCTCCGTGGTGTAGCCGCCCGGGCTGCCGGTGTGCTTGATGACGTCGTAATCGTCCTTGTTTCCGCCGAAGTAAGTGGCGCCGTAAGCGGCTTCGGCGCGTTCCTGGAGCTGGAAGAGGCCCCAATAGACGCCGTTGAGGTAGAGGTGAGCGAATCGGCCGCGGGTGGCTTGATGGCCGAGGTCGGCGTGGGCATCGCGGCTCCAGATTTCGCGGAGCGCGTTGTGGCTGGCATCGCCGTGGAACGACCACGAGTAGTTCTGGGAACACTGGACGTCGAAGGCGTCGAATTCGTTCGCGCCTTCAGGTCCGAAGACCGGATAGTCCAGCTTGCCGAGGCCGTAATCGCGGCGGAAGAAGATGCGGAACGAGTGCTTCGGGTTGTCGCCGCTGCGGCTGTATCCGCCGCGGATGCGGATGCCGCAGGGGGCGTGGAAGCCGCCATCGGGGGTGGTGGTGTCGTTCATCAGCTCGATGGAGGCCGGTCGTTCCCAGGTGCGGCCGTGGCTGCCGGCGTGTGTGTAGATGCCGGTGGTGGGGTGGAAGAGGTTGGGAACATCGGTGGTGATGAACACCGAGGGGATGGCGGCGAGAGCGGCCTTGACCTGGGCGGGGCCGCCGATGGATGCGTTGGTGTGGTTGACGATGCTGCGGTCCATGCCGTAGTCGATGACCTGGCCGCTCACCGATCCGGGATTCGGCCACTCCGGGGCCGGTTTGGCGCGGTAAGGCGGATTCGGGCCGCCCTGGAGGATGACGTCGTCCAGGAAGACATAGGTGTGCGTGTCGACGTTGGTCGGTTCGTAGCCATCCTGATAGGCCATGGCGCGGACGACGGTTGTTTTGTCGATGGTCAGCGGGCCTTCGTAAATCTGGCCGCGGCTTGAGGAGGGAGTGCTGCCGTCCAGCGTGTATCGGATTGCGGCGCCTGGCGTCGCGGAATTGATGGCCAGTTGGAGGGGGGAAGTGTAGAAGCCGCGGGTGAACGAGAATTTTGTATCGGCGACGCGCCCGAGGAATCCCGGGGAGGTATTGGCGGCACCTGGTGTGGGCGTGCGGAAGTACCGGGGCGAGGAGGATTCGCTGCGGCCGGAGGTGAGGGTGGGGGCGAGGTAGAATGAGGCGTCGTCCGCGGTGTGGTTCAACCCGTGCAGGGCGAGGACGTTGGCGCCGGTCTGGAGGGTCGGGCGGAAGGCGGAGAGGTTGAATCTTTCGGGAAGGAGCGATTCGAGCGGCGTGCGGCCGGCTGTGGCGGTGCTATTGAAAGTGGCGCCTGAAGGCGCCATCCGGCGGGCGACTTCGGTGCCGTTGAGGTAGGCGATGAAGCCGTCGTTGTAGCCGATCGAGAGGTCGAGTGTGCCGAGCGAATCCAGATCCTCGATGGTGAAGGGGAGGCGCACATAGGCGGAGGCGTTGATGTTGTGCATCGCGCTGCGCAGGTCGGTTGCCACCGGCGAGTGCCCGCTGGTTTCCGGCGCGAGGGCCGCGAGGCCGCCGTTGGCGGTGTCGCCGATGAGGCGGAAGACGTTGGAGAACGCGGTGTGGGCGCCTTGGGCGGCGGAGAGTTCGACTTCATCGCCGCCGGTGTTTTCGAAGTAAGTGAGGACCAGCGTGTGGCTGCCGGCGGCCAGCGTGCGCGTGACGAGCGAGTCGGCCGGATTGCGGACTCCCGTGACGCTCATGACCGAGGTGCCGTTGATGCGGAGGCGGAACCCTTCGTCCGAGTTGACATGAAATGTCCATGGACCCGTCGTCGGGACGATCACGGTGGCCGTCGCGCGCATGGCGAAATTCGATTCGTCTCCGCCGTGCAGCATGGGCACGCCGTCGCCGAAGCGGCCGTCGGTGCCCGTGGCGCCTGTGAAATTCACGACGGGCGTGACGGCGGTCAGGAGGTCGGCGGCATTGGTGCCGCCGAGGACGGACTCGGCCGCGGTGATCGTGGTGATGGTTCCGGTCGAGCGCCGCGCCTCCACGTAGAACCCGGGCATCGGAATCCCGTAGCCGAAATCTGCCGGTCCCGTGATCCAGCCGGCGTCCGGCACGTAGGAGGACGCCGTCCACCCGGTGCCCAGCGAGTTGTCCCCGGGCACGCGCACATGGGCCGTGGCCCCGGCGGCCACCAGCGGATCACTTGCGAACGGCAGGCCGTAGGACACGCCTTCTTCGAGCGCCGGAAACGCCGGTGAGTATTCGCTCACCCGCTCCGCCCCGCCCGGGCGCACGAGCGCGAGGTATTCGCCGTTGTTGCTCAGCGCGAAATTCGTATGCAGGCGCGCCGGATCCGTCTTGCGGTCTTTGCCGGAGGCCCAGACGACGAGGAAATGGCCGGGCTCCAGCGTCACACCGGCCGGAAATGTCCACTTCGCCGGCGACCCCGCGTTGTCCGTCAAATGCCAGCCGGACAAGTCCAGCGACACTCCGTCCGGGTTGTGGATTTCCAGCCAGTCCGACGCCTCGCCGTCCTCGTCGAGGTGGCTGCCGTCGTTGTCGGCCACCAGCTC
>CAZYHO010000054.1:0-15848 GCA_964647495.1 uncultured Akkermansia sp.
ACCGGCTTCAGCCGGGCGCGAAGCCTGGCGCGAAAGACCGTTCCGCAAAACGCTGTGATTCCGCCTTCCCGGCGGAAGTCCAACGCAACGCGTCCGTGCAACTGCTCCTCTCGGCTTGCAAACGGAATCAGGGCAGGGGGGCAGGGCGGCGGCCGCCCAAATCGCTTGACCCGGCATGGTCGATTCAGTTTACCATGTGGCCCATGTTCCAGCGAGACGCTCCAATGGCATCCTCGGGCCGGCGATTCGCGGCGTGTCCATCAGGGCGGTTTTGGGTGGCTGTTTTCCTCGTGGCTGTGGCGGCATGGTGGTTCGGTTCACATGGGCTGACGGCGGAAAGCCAGGTGCGGAAGCGCTCGGAGAAGCTCCGGCTGGTATTCGTGGACCGCGATCCGAAGATGGCGCGGCGGCTGATTTCGGATCGCTATCTCGATCAGTGGGGGATGAACCGCGAGCAGCTCAGGCTCGCCGTCAACGACGTGACATCACAGTTCCGGTCGCTGAACGTGGAGTGGATCGACCCGGAACTCCGCGCGGCGGACGGCAAGGCGACGATCACCGCGCGCGCCCGCGTGACCGGCCGGCCGTCCACGCCCGTCGGCGACATGATGCTCTCCGCCGCGGAGGGGCTTCGCCAGCCGTTCGTGTTTCATTGGGAAAAAGAAGGCCTGTGGGCGTGGACCTGGCGGCTCGTCCGCATCGACAACGTGGACTACGAGCTTCCGCCCGACTACACGCCCGGCATGTTCAGTGAGAATCGCGGCTCGCTCGAAGAGGCCTTGAGCCGCGAGGCCGGGGCGCGTTGAGGGCTCGCCGCGTCCGTCGTTTTTCCGCCGCGCAGGCTCATGCCTGGCTCATGGCTGGAGCAGGGCGCGCAGTTCGGTGAGGTCGAGCGCCTGGGTGAGCGCTTCTTCGCCGAGCACGCTGTCGGCGAGCGCCGCTTTGGTGGCCTGGAGCATGCGGATTTTTTCCTCCAGGCTGTTTTTGATGAGGAGGCGGTAGGCGATGACGGTGCGTGTCTGGCCGATGCGGTGGGCGCGGTCGATGGCCTGGGCTTCGGCGGCGGGGTTCCACCAGGGATCGAAGAGGATGACGTAGCTGGCGGCGGCGAGGTTGAGCCCGGAGCCACCGGCCTTCAGGCTGATGAGGAATACGGCGGCGCCCTCGAGGCGGTTGAAGCGCTCGACGAGGGCGCCGCGATTCTCCGTGGCGCCGGTGAGCGCGAGGATGGGCGCACCGTAGGCCCGGAGCCTTTCCCCGAGCACGTCCAGCATCGATGTGAACTGCGAGAACACGAGCACCTTGTGGCCTTCGGAGAGGATTGTTTCGACCAGGTCGTCGAGAGCCTCCATCTTGGCGCTCGGCACGCCGCATCCGGGAAAGAGCAGTGAGGGATCGCAGCAGATTTGCCGCAGGCGCATCAGGCTGGCGAGCACATGAAAGCGCTCCTGCCGGAACTGGCGATCCTCGGCCACCAGCACCAGCTGCTGTTGCGCGCGCTTGAGTTCCGCCTTGTACAGGCGCTCCTGGGCCTCGCTCATCTCGCAGTAAATGTCCTCCTCGATGCGCGCCGGCAGGTCGCGGGCGACCTGTGCCTTCGTGCGGCGCAGGACAAATGGCCGGATGCGCGCGGCCAGATCGTGCGCGCCGTGCAGCGCATCGAATGTCTCGAACTCGCGTTCGAATCGCAGGCGCGAGCCGAGCACGCCGGGCATCGCGAAGGCGCAGATCGACCAGACGTCGAGCAGGCGATTTTCGACCGGTGTGCCGGTCAGTGCGAGCCGGTGCCGCGCCTGGATGAGCCGGGCCGCTTTTGCCGTGGCGGCCTCCGGATTCTTGATCGCCTGGGCTTCGTCGAGCACGGCGGCGAGGAACGTGAGGCGGCCGAGTTTCTCCGCCACAAGCCGGAGCTGCGGATAGCTGATGATGTTCAGGCCGGCCCAGACCGCTTCGTGATGGAAGAACCGCAGGTCTTTCGGCTGCCAGACGCGCACATGCAGGGACGGGAGGAATTTCGCGGCTTCGGCGCGCCAGTTGTCCGTCAGCGACTTCGGGCAGACGACAAGCGCCGTGACCGGGCGGGCGGGCGCGGTGTCCGGAGTCTCGGCCGCCTCGCGTTCGCGGAGCCAGGCGAGCCAGGCGAGTGTCTGCACGGTTTTGCCGAGGCCCATGTCATCGGCGAGCAGGCCGCCGCACCCGGCCTGCGCCAGCGTCGTGAGAAACTTGAATCCCTCCATCTGGTACGGCCGCAACTCTGCGCGCAGCCCGCGCGGCAGTCCCGTCGGAGTCCGCGCCGCCAAGGCGGCCGCCCGCGCGTCAAGCCGTTCGCGCACCTCCGCCGGAAACAGCGCGCACAACGGATCGCCCGCCAGTTGCAGCGTGTGGACGCGCCGCGATTCGCCGCCGGCGCCGCGTGGCCGCATCCCGGCCTCGGCGAGACGAGCCAGCGTGGCCGGATCCGTTTCGTCGACAAGCCGCCGGACACCCTTGCGGCCGAGGTCGACCCAGGCGCCCTCGGCGTCCATGAGCGCCTTCAGCTCAAGCGCGGTCAGCGCGGTGTCGGAGACGTCGCGAATCGTTCGTAGATCGAACCAGTCCGGCCCCTCCTCGATCACCTCGAGCCGCAGGCGCGTCACGACCGTGACGCCCGCCGGCGGAGGAGCGGGCTGCGCGATTTCTCTCCCCAGAAGCTGCTGCCGCCGGGCGGATCGATCCTGGTTCATGACGAGCAGCGCGATGACGGCGGCGTGCACGCACGGCAGCGCCGCCTTTCCGCACGAACAGGTGAATTGCCACAGCCGCTGCGGCGACCACGACATCCCGACTTCGCACGCCGGGCTGCCGACCCCCGCGCCGACCAGCGCGGCCCATTCAAAGGCGCCGATCTCGCTCAAATGGCGGCCCGGTTTGTTCGCGGCGTGCCGTTCCGCCTGCAGGCGCAACGCCGGCGGCAGGTCGTCCAGCCACTCGTCCAGATCATCCCAGGCTTGCTCCACTCCTTCGGCCTTCATCATCGGCCCGCCATCATGCCGCGCCCTCATCAAACACTCACTGATTTTCAGCGTGGCGACCCCACGGGGAATCGAACCCCGGTTCTTGCCGTGAAAGGGCAATGTCCTAACCGCTAGACGATGGGGTCAAGTGCTGGCTGTGACCGGCGGAACGGCATACGTGCCATGGTTCGGGCGGGAGGCAAGTGGTTTTTGAGCAGAATTGGCGGGGGCTTATGAGGCGCATGGGCGCATGGGCGCATGGGCGCATGGGCGCATGGGCGCATGGGCGTATAGGGCTTATGGGGCCCATGGGGCCTATGGGCTTATGGGGCCTATAAGTCGGCCACTTGTGGCCGGGTGCAGGTGCGGTGGAGGTCAATTCGGCGTTGACGGGGCGGGTGTGCTGGGGCAAGCGCGGCCATGTCACTGCGTTATCCTGACGAGCATGTGCTGGTGGTGCCGCGGCTGGTGCTGGACCGGCTGGGCAGTTTCCAGGGGCTGGAGTTCGAGGTCGGCCGGTACCTGCCGGTGCTGCTGGATCCGGCGAACAACTATTTTTTGCAGCGGGACGAGGCGGAGCATGATCCCGGGAGGAAGCAGATCATTCCGTACGCGTTGTTTCACCATGGGGGGAGGTTTCTGCGGTACGTGCGGAGCAAGAAGACCGGCGAGCAGCGGCTCGCGGCGAAGGCGTCGCTCGGCATCGGCGGGCACATCAACCGGGAGGATCATGCGGCGGCGTCATTGGAGCGGGACATGTATCTGGCCGGAGTCGAGCGCGAAGTGGCCGAGGAACTCGCCATCGATGGCGACTGGTCGCAGCGGATCGTGGCGCTCCTCAACGACGACAGCAACGAGGTCGGGCAGGTGCATCTGGGCGTGGTGCACCTGGTGGAGCTGGAATCGGATGCGGTGCGTTCGAACGAGGACACGATCGCGGACGTGGAGTTCCTGACGCCGGCGGAGCTGCGCGCCGAGCGCGACCGGCTGGAAACCTGGTCGCAATTGTGCCTGGACTCGCTGGAGCGGCTTGCGGCCGCGGGCTGAATTCAGGATTTTCCGGCAGCCCTGCAGCGCGGCACTCATCTCGCGTGTGCTTGACGCGACCAGCTTATTTCACGAGGCGATAGAAACGGTGGGGAGACTCGTCCGCCGGCAGGACGAGCACGTTTTCGAAATCCTCCACGACCGGTGTTTCGGTTGCCGGCTGCCATTGCCCGGAACCCAGGGTGTCGTTGAATTGCACGTTCCAGTTTTGGCCGGCCACCCAACGCGCATGCACTCCATCGGTCTCGTGAGTGACGAGCAGCGGCGGTTTGCTCAACTCCAATTGGTTGAAACCCTCGGTCGGGCCACAGGGCCGGATGACGGAGTAACGCACGCGGGAGATGGCGATTTTGGCCGTGGCAAAAAACCTGACCGCGCCCTGCGGACCCTGGTTCACACCTTCGAATTTCACGTTGGGCACTTCGAAATAGGCGTCCACCCATCGGTTGCTCCCTTGCAATGTCACGGCCTGCGTCGCGGGCGGAAACGCGAAGTCCGTGCTGCCATCAGCCCGTTCCGTACGATGGACTTCCGGACGGAATGCCTGGTTCTGCAATTCCGGATCGTCGAAAAATGTCAGGCAGATGGCGAGGCGGGCATTGGGCTGTGTCGTCGGTCCCAGCCGGCCATCCGTGATTGCGAAGTTCAGATAACCGTGATCATGGGGCGGTGTGCCGTCCTCACGCGCCGGACGGATGGCCATGCGGCGGTCTTCATCGGGGCCGGCTTCTTCCTGGATCATCTCCTGGTCGCCTCCTGAAGAACCCGGGCCCAACCCCTCGAAAACGTCCTGGTGCAGGTCCATTTCCACGTAATCGCCATACATGCCTTCGCAGAGAGCGGGATCACGCTGGCAATCGGCCAGTGGATCCGCTCCGGCCAGCGGGTGCTCCCCTTCGCGGATAATCGCCATGTCGACGCGCGAAACAGAGACCGGAGCGCCGTCGAAATGAAGGCGCACAAGGCCGGTGAGCGGCGCGGTATTGACCCCCGCCAGGTTCGCACCTCCGATGAGCCAGGAGCGCCGCACCCACCGGCCGCTTCCCGCCAGAGTCTGGCGCTGGGATACGTCGACGAAGCCTACTCCGCCCGTGGCATCGGTGGCATACGCCTCGGGACCGAATACCACCCCGGCCAATTCCGGATCGTCGTAATAATCCACGCATATTTTGAACGGATGGGGGGCGTTGCAGGGGAAACCGAGATAGTTTTCCGTGATGCCGAAATTCAGGTACGAACCTTCCGGCCGCGCGGCCGTGCGGCGATCGGCTTGCGGGCCGATATCGGGTTCGACGACGGAGCCCTGATCGCCACCGCTCAACAATTGCAGGTGACGGGATTGGCCGGAATCGAAATCCACATAGACATGGTTGGTGAGGGGTTCGGGATCGCACTCCTCGGCGGGTTGAAAGATATTGATCGCCTCGGGTTCGCCGAAAGCCCCTTGCGGTCCGAAGGCCACCGCCCGAACCGTCAGTCCCGGCACGTTTTCGAAGCGGATGGTGCCCCCGTTGACTCCGCCGTTGCTGAATGCTCCTTGCGGCGTGTCCGGCAGCGTGCCGAGAAAGCGGGCGCCGTCGGAGGGGCGCATGTCGTTGTTCACCCGGAACAGCACCCAATTCCATTTGAAGTTCTGGCCCTCGGCGGGGATTTGGCCGCCGAGGGGAAAGGACAATTCGGGCAGGGCGCCCAGCAGAAAGTTGTAATTGCGCGGCTGCCCCGCGGCGTTGAGCACGCCGGCATCGCCATAGACCTGGACGAGAATATCGATCACCGGCTCTTCAGCCCAGGCGGTGTAGTCGGTATCCGCGATGTTCAAATAACTGGCTGTGGCTTTCCGCCCTTCAAAGCCTCCGATGTCGATGGGGGCGGTATCGTGATCGCCGCCCGCCAGAATTTGCAGGGTCGGCGTCCAGTGCGCCGCGTCGTCGGGAATCTCGATGGCGTCTCCGACCACGACGTAGTGAACCGTAGCCCCCGGATCAATGGTGCCAGGCCAGGCGGCCGGATCGAACGGACCTTCTTGCGCGCAAACAGGCGCGCAGAGCAGGACCGCGCCGATGAAAGACAGGGATTTCATGGGGATTTGATGGGTTTGAAGATTGTTTCCGGCGCGATGGAATGAATATCGCCGGAATAAGTCAAGCCCAAAGGCAGACCCGATTTTTGAATTTTAGAACATTCGCGTTTGGCGGGCAATCGAGGCTTTGCATCTGGTGAAGCCGTGCTTGAATGATGGGCACGTTATGATCAAGCCGGGTGCAAGCAAACGGGCGTGGACTGTGATGATGCCGATCGCCGCTGCGAGCGTGTTTCTGGCGGTGGTGGCGAGTCTTTGGCTCAAACAACGAGAGCTTGAGAAGGCGCTGCTGGCGCTGTCTTCTCGACCTCGTGCCGGCGGTGCTTCCGTTGCGCAGGCGGCCCAGCCTTTTGAGGCTGCGCCTGTTCCCGAAACGGGGCTGCCGGATGAGATAGAAGTGCCCGAGACGTTGCGTCAGGCCATGGTGGACGGGCGGAGGCTGCCGCTGGCGATCAAGGAGGTGTTTGTGTTGAACGAAAGGCAGCAGTGGTTGCGCGCGGCGGGCATGGCTCTGGATTCGCAGGAGATGCTCGCCATCAAAGCCCAAAGGGATTTTCTGGTTGGGCGCCTGCTCCAATCCGGTTTTGTGAGCAAGTTCGAGATCATTGAGGAGAACGGCGTGCCGGTGGGGACGCGCATCACATACATCGAGGAGGGGGCAGCGTCGCCACCCCCACAATTGCCTCCGCGCACGAGGATTTGATCTGGCAACTGCCGCTCGACGAATTCACACTCAGGATTCTCCGGCGAGGCCGGGAAAGGCGGCGCGCAGATCGAGCGTGTCGCCGCTCTCATGCTGAAGTGCGAGCAGGCGCTGGAAGAGCCGGGCGGCGGATTCTTTGCCGGCCGTGGTGTCGATGAGGTCGTGTATTTCGTCGGGGTCGGCGCGGAGGTCGAAGAGTCGGGCGACGCGAGCCTTTGGATACAGGATGAGTTTTCGGCCGTCCTCGACCACCATGCGCTGGAGGTCGCGATAGGCGCAGGCGATGGCCGGGCGCGGGGAGCCCTGGCCTTCCCAATGCGGGCTCATGTCCTGGAAATCGATATCCTCGGGGACGGGCGCACCGGTAAGGCGCAGGATGGTCGGCATGGCGTCCTGGAGATAGATGGGCGCCGGGATTTTTTTGCCGGCCGGAAGGCCGGGGCCGGCGACGAGGAAGGGCACGCGGATGCTGGCATCGTAGAGGTTTTGTTTGCCCATCAGGCCGTGTTCCCCGCAGGAGAGACCGTTGTCGGCGGTGAAGAAGATGAACGTGTGCCGGGCGGCGGGGCTATTTTCCAGCGCATCGAGGATGCGACCGATCTGGGCATCGAGATGCGAGACGATGGCGCAGTATTCACGGCGGTGTGTGCGTACGGCATGGGGCGTGCGGGGGAATGGAGCGAGCGCCTCGTCGCGCAGGTCTCGGTCCGCGCCGATGGCCGCGCGGTGCGGGTAAAGCGGGAGAAAATTCCGCGGCGCCTCGACGCGGGAAAGCGGATAGAGGTCGAGATACTCGCGCGGCGCCTGGCGCGGATCGTGCGGCGCGTTGAAAGCAAGATACATGAACCATGGCCGCTCGTCCGCCGCGGTCAGAAAAACCTCGAAGTCGTCGGCGACGACCTCGCTCCAGTGCCGGCCGCCGGCCCAGAATCCTCCGCGCGCCGGATCGGCCGCGTCCCAAGGATCGGGCCGGCCATCGACCGGGCGGAAATAGGCCTGTGGCGCAGTCTCCGGCAGATGATCGGCGGGCATGCCGCCGGGACGGAAGTGGCGAACTTCTTCGAAGACCTTCCGGTGGTCGGCCTGCACGTGCCATTTGCCGGAGAAACAGGTGCGATAGCCCCGGGCGGCGATCCGTTGCGGCCAGAGGCGCTCTCGGGCCACGTATTCCTCATCGAGCCTCGACTCGGCGTCGCGCGCCGGCCAGAGCTGTTTGCCGGTCATCAACATCGTGCGGCTGGCCACACAGACCGCGCCATGCCAGCCGCCGGGGTGATAGGCATGGGTGAAGGCAACACCGCGGGCGGCGAGACGGTCGAGATGAGGCGTGTCGATGTCCTCCCCGCCCAGCGCGCGCACCGCCTTCCACGT
The DNA here is from genome assembly GCA_964647495.1 of uncultured Akkermansia sp. Lineage (GTDB taxonomy): Bacteria > Verrucomicrobiota > Verrucomicrobiia > Verrucomicrobiales > V1-33 > CAJBME01. The sequence goes on from CAZYHO010000054.1 coordinate 8,195, forward strand.
CAAATCGTCGGCGAAGAGAAACAGGATGTTCGGCCGTTCCGCTGCCGCCGCCAGACACGCCTGCGCCAGGAAAAAAATCGCGATCCATTTCCGCAACGAGACGAGAGGCGCGGCTGCCAGGGACTTGGTCCGAGGGTGTGGGGAATCGTTCATGGGGGCGCGTGTCGTCCTGGTGGCGGGTCAGAACGTGGCCACACCCATGGCGTGCTCACTGGCCGGCAGACAGGGTGGTCGTTCGTGAAGGGCTGGAAACTGGCGATATCGGCTTCGCCGGCAATCCCGGAGTGGTCGTCGCCGTTGCGCTTTACTTGCTCCCGCCCCATGTACGGTGAGAGCGCCCGCGATTGAACCCAAGCCGACGTTGCGAAATATGACGCATTTGCCTGATGAAACAACCAAGTCCTCCCGGCGTGTGCTCGAGCCGAGCGACCGCATCGCGGAGATCCTCTTTGGTTTGATCATGGTGCTCACCTTCACTGGCTCGCTCAGCGTGGCCGAGGCGGATCGCGCCGAAGTCCGCACCATGCTTGTCGGTGCGCTTGGATGCAATATTGTCTGGGGAATCATCGACGGCGTCCTCTATCTCATGGGCTGTCTCGCCGAGAAAGGACGCAGCCTGATGATACTTCGCTCGGTCCGCAATGCCGCCGATCCGCAACACGCACAGCGTCTCATCGCGGATGCGTTGCCATCGGTGGTCGCTTCCGTTCTGCAACCGGCCGAGCTTGAAGCGATGTGGCAACGGTTGAAGCAACTGCCCGGTCCGCCCGACCGGGCGCGCCTGCGAAAGGAAGATTGGCTCGGCGCCATCGGCGTTTTTTTCCTGGTATTCCTGTCCACATTCCCGGTGACGCTTCCTTTCATCTTTATCCACAGCGCCGGGCCGGCCCTGCGCGCCTCCAACACAATCGCCATCCTGATGCTGTTCCTGACCGGTTATGCCTATGGAAAATGCGTCGACCGCCGGCCCTGGCTGACCGGCATTTCCATGGTGCTCCTCGGATGCGTCCTTGTCGGACTCACCATCGCGCTGGGCGGGTAGCTCCGTTCTGAGTGCCAGGAGTCTGCGTTGCCGGGCTGGCGGGCGGTTCATGGGCGCGTGTCACTTTCGTGGCGGCTCGGAGTATAGAAGGCAGACACCCACTCTTGCCGCAACAGGACGACACGCGTCATGAGCAACCACCTCATGGAAGCAAGGCAGTGCCTCTGTGCGGTTTATGCAATCTGACTGTCCCTCTGCCCCTCGCGAGCCTTCGCCCGGGGTCGGGCAGATCGATCCCGCGCAGGCCGAATTCCGGCTGCTCGACCTCGATGCGCTCGTGACCAATTGCGCATCCTGCCACGGAAATCCCGAAAGATCCGTCATTCCTTGAGTTCTGGATCGGGATCGGTTGAGGAACCCGGATCCTTGTCATCCCGGCCAGGATCGCCCAGGCTGTCCCGCATTGCCTGCCGGAATAACGGAAGCAGCAACGCTTGCGAGGCATGAGTTGTGAGGTGGTTATCGTCGTGATAAATTGAAACTCCGCCTATATCAGCACGATAACTCTCTCCGCTCGAATCCAGCAACAATGGGGCCGGATCGATAAACCTGGCTGGCAAATTGCTCTCTGCGGCCCGGTAAATAACGGCGTTCTTCACGCGATGAGCATCAGGTTTTCTTCTCCAGGAGCTATCATTGACGGAAAATAAAGCCGCCTGCGCCAATGCCTTATCTGCCGGCGTATCCACGTCAGGCACGTCTTGAAGCACCCAAACGGTGCAGTTTCTCGCTCGGAGAGCTTGAATGGTATCGGACAATGAAGATTCCATTCGTTCCTCGTCCGCCGGACTTGCCAAATATACACCCCAACGAGCCGCAAGCACCACATGGGAAGGCCGCTGCCTGTTGATCAACCGCAGCACTTCATCGGCAAATTCGGGATTGTCAGTAAACACCGCCGGTGAAAAGGATGCATGGAGCAGCGGGGGTGACGATGAGCGCACAACCGCGGATCCGGAAATGCCTGTTTCCAGGCAGAGAGCATTGAGCGCTGGAATTGCATGCCGGGCATGACTGTCTCCCCATAACAAGACTTTTCTTTCGCTTCCAAGGACACCAAGATTCACCAATCTGTTCTGCCGGACATCTTCGATAGTCAGGTCCGATTTCGAAGAGTCGATTTTGTCACTTTCAGCCGCCGCATTTTTCAGGACAATCTCAGGGAAACGTCCTGGAAATCCATTCTGCATAATGGAACAGATTGCGCCTGACAAAGTGATCACGGCAGCGATGCCGGCAAAGCGGAAAATTGTTTTCCTCGTGCCGGCCAGATGTTTCTTGCGGAATGGCGTCTCCACAAATCTCCACGAAAGAAATGCGAATACACTGGCTGCTGCCAGGCAAGAAAAACCAGCGGGCCATGCCCAATCCCAATGATATGGCCACCAGTACTTCGCAAACACGAGAACCGGCCAGTGCCACAGATAAAGAGAATAAGAGATGAGGCCCAGCGCCACCACCGGACGCCGAGTCAGCAACCGTCCCAAGGTCGTCAGTGACTCTGATGTATCCCGTCGGAAATTCGCCCAGATGATCAATGCCGATCCAAGACAGGGAGGCAGGGCCGCCAGCCCCGGGAAGACCGTAGTTTTGGAGTACAGCCAGCATGGCAGAAGTATGCCGGAAAGCCCGATCCATGCAGCACCTTCCCTCAGCAGCCGTTGGCGTGGAAAGCTGTCCTTGGAGAGTGTTGCAAGCCACGCTCCGCAAATCAATTCCCAGGCACGAGTAGGAAGCAGGTAAAATGTGGAACTGGCGTACTTGTGCACACTGACACATGACAAACAAAGGCTGGCAATCCCGCCGAAGAGAAGGAGCGAACCCAGCCACCTCGGGTTCCGAAGCGGTTTATATCGAAAGATTACCACGAGGAAAACTGGCAGGAAAATGTAAAAATGCTCTTCGACGGAAAGCGACCAGGTGTGCAGCAAGGGGCGCTCCTCTGCCGCAGGCGTAAAATATCCGCCGCGGACAGCATCATCTCGCCAAAAGAAAGAACATTACGGCCAGCACCGCAACAGCACGCAGCCCGTCGATTTCGGGCCTATAGGTCAAACTATGAGAAGTCATGAGAAGTCAAACTGCCAGGGGAGTCGAAGGAACCGGACCTTGATTGTGGTAGCAGGTTCCGTTCTCTGCCGAATGGACGGCCGCAAGAGGAGAGGAGGGTGCGTCTTGCGCCTTTAGCATGTTGTGGAGTCTGATGCAATGGACGGATGAAGCGCAAGATGAACAAGGGTGTCGGTGAAGGCAGGGCTATCGGGGATTTCGAGGAGGCGAGCGATGGCGGCGAGGTATTCGCTGGCATGCCAGAAGTCGAGGACTTGGAGGGCGTTGGGGAAGTTGGCGCGAGCCACTTCCCAGACCCAGGCGGCGCCATCGCCCAGGAAGACGGTTTGCATGGCGCGAGAGGCGCTTTGTTCATGGAAATGCCGGTGCCGTCAGCGAGGATATAGAGCACGGGAATGGCCTCTGGGGGGTTCATAATAATAGCGGCGCTTGATCACGATGGGCCCCGACAGGCTTTCTGCCCGCAGGGGACGTTGCTCATGAACTTTTTCTCCCGCTCGCGGCTCATCGCCCGGCACCTTCAGAGTGCGCCTATTGAGCAAGGCGGAAAGCAGCGTGGCGCCATCGGCGAGCAGCGCGGCTCGCAAGCCTTCTTCGAGTTCCCGCATGTCGCTGGCGCCCTCCGTGTTCAGCCGCCGGCAGGCGATCTGGAGGGAAGTTTCCGTTTCCTGGAACTTCTCTTCGCACGCCACGATCTGGAGTTTTTTTTTGCGGGCAACAACGCTCCGCTGCGTTCAGTGAGGATCTCCGTCAGCTTCGCATACTCTTCGGTGAGTTCATTGTATCGCTTGTAGCCCGCGACGGCCCGCTGGAGTTCGGCAAGCTCTTCGCCGCAAACCCGTCGCGGACGGTTCTTGCCCTCCGACCAGCGCTGAAAGAGATAATACGGGCCGTATTCCTTGATGGTCCCGTCCCCGTCGGGACGACGCTCCATCGTCGTGCTGATCGCGCCACGCTTGAGATGACGGATGCCTCGAATCTCCTCAAGGATTTCTTCTCTGCGGTTCTTGATTTCAGTGTCGGTGAGCAGGGTGTTCATGGTGTGGAGGCCGGAAACCGATCCGGTTGTATAGACTATATACAACAGTCGCGCCTCCAACCACCCTATTTCCTGCTTCTTCCCTCCCCCGGTCACTTTTTCGTCGCACACCCTACCCATATCCCGCCATCCTGTCAGCCTGCCAGGGTTTTCGCTCAAAATTTATCATGGTTTCAATAATTTTGAGACAAAAAGTCAAAATCGGGAAAGTCCAAGTCGCAAGGCAAAGGCGGGTACCCGCCGTGGTGCACGGGGCACGGTGCACGGTTCATGGTGTAGGGTTCATGGTTCATGGTGCACGGCGCACCGTGCACAGGGGGCGCAGGTTCAGGAGATTGCCAGGTCGGCGCCTGAAAAGAATTTTACAGGAGCGCCGCAAAGAATGTTGACCAAAGTGACGGTTCTGGCGTATTCACCGGGCACCCCCTTCGCCGATTTGTCCCTTCCTCAGTCAAAACACATGAGGAGCCGTTCCAGGCGCTAGAAATTCCGTAAAAACCACACCGGACGCCCAACAACTTCAACCAGAATCATGAAATCCTGCGCAATCCTGTCCATCGCTGCCGCCGCTGCGGTGGCCTCCGCTGCTCACGCCGCCGTCGTTTCGCAATGGAGCTTCGAAAGCAACCTGCTCGATACCGCCGCCGCCGGCGTCACCGCCGACAACCTGGCGGACAATGCCGGTGGCGTGACATACACCGCCGGAGTCGTTGGAAACGCGGTCGTCATCACCCGACCTGCAAGTGGTTCGAACAAGCTGACTGCCACGACCTCCGCCGATCTCAATCTCGGCGCCAACTGGACTCTTGAAGCGTTCGTGTGGCCCGACGCCGCGAACAACCCGAACGACGAGTGGGAGCGCGTCTGGCTCAAATGGGGCGAGGGCGGCGAAGAATGGCACACCTCGATCCGCGGCAGCGCCGCCGCCATTGTCCCGGACGGCCTCGACCTGTTCGTCAACGGAGGCAACAACATCATCAATCACAATAGCACGACCGCCTCCGTGGCGCGCCTGACTTGGTCCCACATTGCCTTCGTCGGCGACCAGGACGCCAACACGATCACGGCCTGGATCAACGGTGTCCAGGTCGGCAGCACCGCCTACGTCGCCATCGCCGCAACCGCCGGGAACATGAACTTCGGGAACTTCGCGACGGGCAACCAATCCGGCCTCCAGTTCTCCGGTTACATCGACGAGGCCTTGATCCACGACACGGCGGTGGACGCGAGCTACCTGCTCGGTCGCACCGCGCTGATCCCCGAGCCGTCGGTCGCCGGCCTCATCGCTCTGGCGGGGCTCCTCATCGCTCGTGTCCGGCGCCGATAGGCCCGGATTCCCTCCCTCCCGGCCGGCAGGAGGGCGTGATCGGGGGGCTCGCACTCCCGAAATGTCAGCCGTTCCCCCGGTCTCCGGCCCCGATCCACCGCCAACCAACGAACGAACGGCTATATGATATTCCACCAGTCATTCGCACGGATTCTCGCCATCGTCCTGGCCGTCTCGGCAGCGCATGGCGAGGTCGTCTCGCAGTGGAGCTTCGAAAACGACCTCGAAGACACCGCCCCTGCGGGCGTGAACGCCGATAACCTCGAGGACCTGACCGACACGGGCGCTTTGTTCGTGCCCGGAGTCGTCGGCTTGGCCGTCTCGATTCCCCCCACCTCCAGCGGCTCGAACCGGCTCAATGCCGTGGATTCGCCGGATCTCAGCCTTTCCGGCGACTGGACACTCGAACTCTTCGTCCGTCCCGACGATAACAACCCCCCGACCGCCGAGTGGGAACGCATTTGGACAAAGTGGGGCGAAGGCGGAAACGAGTGGCACCTCTCGTTCCGAGGGAACGCCTTCGCCGCCGTGCCGGACGGCATCGACTTCTTCGTCAACGGCGGAAACAACATCCTCAACCACAACGACACCACCGCCTCGGTGCCCCGCAACGTCTGGTCCCACGTCGCCCTGGTCGCCGTCGAGGCCGAGGACACGATCACCGCTTACCTGAACGGCGTCATCGTCGGATCGACCTACTATGAGGAACCGTTCCCGACCGAGGGCAACATGAACTTCGGCAACTTCGCCGCCGGAAACCAAAGCTCGCTCCAGTTTTCCGGCGCCATCGACGAAGCTCTCATCCACAACGCCGCCGTCGATGCCGCTTACCTTGCCGCCAGAGCCGCCCTTCTCCTGCCAGAGGACCCGAATGGCGACCGCGATCAGGACGGTCTCACCAACGCCCAGGAACAGGCCCTCGGCACCGACCCCGACGACCCGGACACCGACAAGGACGGCCTGCTCGACGGCGTCGAGTCGCGCACCGGCGTGTGGGTGAGCCCCACCGACACCGGCACCGACCCGTTGAAACCCGACACCGATGGCGACGGCCTCCTCGATGGTGTCGAAAATCCCACGCTGCCATTCCTCAATGCCGCCCAGCCCGGGACCGACCCGAACAAGAGCGATACCGACGGCGACGGCTTCGCCGACAAGGTCGAGATCGATCTCGGCTTCAACCCGACCGTTGCCACCAGCCATCCGGACGCTCCGAAGGTAAGCGCCCACTGGACCTTCGACGGCAACCTCGATGACTCCGCGATCTTCGGAGTCGCCACCGATCACCTGACCGACAATGTCGCCGGCGGCGTCAGCTTCGTGCCGGGCATCGTCGGGCAGGCGGTCGCCATCCCGTTCGGCGCCGGGTTCTCGAACAAACTCACCGCCGCGAGTTCGCCCGACCTCAACCTCGCTGAAAACTGGACCCTCGAAGCCTTCGTCCGGCCCGACTCCGACAACAATCCGCTCAACGAATGGGAACGGTTCTGGATCAAGTGGGGAGAGGGCGGCAATGAGTGGCACGCCACATTCCGCGGAAACGAATCCGCCCTTGTCCCCGACGGCCTCGACCTCTTCGCCAATGACGTTCAGGTCCTCAACAACAACGACACGTCGATGTCGGTCCCCCACGACACGTGGTCCCATATCGCCTTCGTCGGAAACATCGAGGAAGACACCATCACCGCGTGGATCAACGGCGAACAAGTCGGATCCGCCCCCTACGTCGCCATCGACGCGACCGCGGGAGCCATGAACTTCGGAAACTTCGGCGCCGGCAACCAGTCAGGGCTGCAGTACTCCGGTTTCATCGACGACGCCATGATTCACGCCGTGGCCGTCGACGCCGCCTACCTCGCCGCCAGAGCCGCCCTCCTCGTGCCGGAGGATCCGGATGGCGACCGCGATCAGGACGGCCTCACCAACGCCCAGGAACAAGCCCTCGGTACCGACCCGGACGACCCGGACACCGACAAGGACGGCCTGCTCGATGGCGTCGAATCGCGCACCGGCGTGTGGGTGAGCCCCTCCGACACCGGCACCGACCCGTTGAAACCCGACACCGACGGCGACGGCCTCCTCGATGGCGTCGAAAACCCCAGCCTGCCGTTCCTCAACGCCGCCCAGCCCGGGACCGACCCGAACAAGAGCGACACCGACGGCGACGGCTTTGCTG
>CAZYHO010000055.1:0-15777 GCA_964647495.1 uncultured Akkermansia sp.
GAAGTGGAGGCGCAATTCGAGGGTGGGGCCTGGCGTGAGGGAACCGGTGAGGTCATCGCCGAGGAGGGAGGCGAGGGATTTGGCGAGAGAGAGGCCGAGGCCGGCGTGGCCGTAACCAGTGCGGGAGGCATCTTTGCGCCAGAAGCGTTCGAAGAGGCGGGGCACGTCATCGGGACCGAGGCCTGGGGCGTGGTTGCGGACGGAAAGGGCATCGGATGCGAGGGTGACCTCGATGGTGGAGTCGGCGGGCGCGTGGTCGACGGCATTGCCGATGACGTTGCCGACGATCATGCGGAGGAGCGCCGGATCGGTGAGGCGGGACACGGGAGCGAGGCGGGTTTGGATCGTCAGGCCGCGGGCGCGGGCGCGATCGGCGAGGCGCTCGACGATTTCGCCGACGAGAGTATCGACGGCGGTTTCCTCCGGTGCGACCGCCTGGTCGCCGATCTCGGCTTTGGCGAGCAACGTGAGGCGGGAAATGACTTCCTCCATTTCGTCCGTGATGGTGAGGACCTGCGCGAAGGCGGCCGGGGTCGCCTGATCCGGCCAGGTGGCGGCGAGTTCTCCGAGCGCCTTGAGTTCGGTGACGGGGGTGCGCAGTTCGTGGGCGACATCGCTGCTGAAGCGGCGTTCGCGTTCGAACGAGGCTTCCAGGCGGGCCAGCAGTTCGTTGAGGCGCAAGAGGACCGGTTTCAATTCGGCCGGGCTTCCGGTTTCGGGAAGTCGCTGATGGAGCTGGCGCACGTCGATGGCCGCCGTCTGTTCGGCGAGATCGCCGAGCGGGCGCAACCCGCGCGCGAGCACCAGCCGGATCACGGGCACCATCAGCAGAAGCGCCGCCAGCCCCGTCCCGCCCAGCACCCAGGAAAGGAGACGCAGCGTCGACTCGATGGCCTCGGTGCTCCTGGCGGTAACCAGCGTGATGTTCCGGAACAGCCCGCGCTTGTCGTCTTTCGCGTCGAAGCAAGCCGCCACGGCGCGCACGCGGATGCCGTCGGCCAGCCTGAGTGTGACCGGGGCGGTGATTGTTTCGTCGGGCGGGACCTCGAGCCGCGGCAGCGAACCGGCCCCCAGGCTTTCGGATTTCAGGACCGATACGCCGGCGGTATTCCACGCCTGAAACAACGTGGGCACCACTCCTGCGCCGGAGGGGGCCAGCGGCTCGAGACTCAACTCCATTTCGAGCATGCCGTCCTCCTCCTCGATATTCGCCTGGAGGAACGCGACCCGCGAGCGCAGCGAGGAATCGAACTGCCGCAGGAGCGCACCGCGAACCAGCAGCCAGACGAGCGCGCCGCAAAGCCCCAGGAGCAGCGCCGTCGTCGCCAGCAAGCCCAACGTGAGGTGGCGGCGGATCGATGTCATGTCGGATCCAGCGCGTATCCAAGCCCGCGCCGTGTGTGAATGAGAACTTTGTCGTCCGCGCCGGCCAGTTTGCGGCGCAGCAGGCACACCGCCGAATCCACGGCGTTGCTGAGCACGGCTCCACCGTCGGGATACAGGTGCGCTTCTATTTGTTCGCGGCTGAGGACACGCCCCGGCCGCAGCGCGAAAAACTCGAGCAACGCGTATTCCCGTGCCGTCAATCCGACCTCGCTGCCATCCCGCCACACCCGCCTGGCGGTGAGGTCCAGTTCGAGCGGTCCGATCCGGACCCGCCTCCGGGACACGCCGTGGCGGCGGCGGTGGAGCGCGTCGAGCCGCGCTGTCAACTCGGCGAGCGCGAATGGTTTGACCAGATAGTCGTCCGCGCCGGCGGACAAACCGCGCACGCGGTCGTCGCTCGCGTCGCGCGCGGTGAGCATGAGCACCGGCGTGTCGTCACCGCGCTCGCGCAGTTGCCGCAGCAGCGTGAATCCATCGACCCCGGGAAGCATCACGTCGAGAACGATCGCGTCGTAGGCGTGGCCGCTCATCAGCAGCGCGGCCTCATCGCCGTCCACCGCGACATCCACCGTGTGGCCGAGCTTGGTCAGGGCGGTGGCGACGAGCGTGCGGAGCCGCGCCGCGTCTTCAACGATGAGCGCTCGCATGGCGGGAACTCCGGGGAACAGCGGCCGCGCGCCCCTCGGCCAGCAGGGCTCGCCGCGACCGCCGCGCAGGCTTCAATCCTTGTCCTCCTTCTGCTCGAGCAGCGTGCCGTCGGGCGCCACCTTCACGTCGAGTTCCGGCAGGCCCGGGCGGTCGATTTCCGCCTTGAAATGGGTCTTCCCGCCTTCGGTAACCTTCTTCACCTCATCGATGATGCCCGACTTGCCGGCCAGCGACGCCATCGTTTGCCTGACCGGAGCGGGCATCGCGTCGACGGGCAATTCGTCCGTGCGCCGGACGATCTCGCCGCTGGCGAGCAGTTGGAGTTTCAGGTCGTAGTCGCCCACGAGGTCGATGTCGGCCAGATAAAGCGTCTGTTCGCCGCGGCGGACGGCGCGCACTTTTTCCACGCGGCCGGATCCAGCGGCCTTGAGGATGGCGGCGCGCACGGCCGCCGGGCTCGCCTCGAAACCTGGCGGAGGCGGGGGCGGGGCGGCCGGAGCGGCCGGCGGAGATTCGGCGGCAAGCGGCGGCAGGGCCAGGCCGAGGAGGAATGCAATGATGAGCGGGGTTTTCATGGATGTTGGGTGGTTGCGGGAAGGAAACTCGGATTTGTCAAAACCGCTAATGAATGCCGATGCACACGGGCACGACGCCGGCATTCATTTTCCGCGCTGAGCGGATGCCGCGAGGGCCGGACGGCTCAGGCGAAAGGCGGCCGGAGCCCCCTCCGGGGCGCCATCGTGCAGGCACAGAAGATCGATGTGCGTCTTCGTTTCTTCCAGGACGAGCAGCGCCTCGGCCTTGCCGGCGGCGACCGGCAGTTCGCCGATCATGACGAGATCCGGACGCGAGCCCGGTTTCCACCAGGCCAGTTGAAATCGTGCGTCCGGCTCACGGGCCTCGCTCGCGGGAAATTTTTTGCTCGGCTCCGCGCTCGCGTTTCCGGTGAGGACGAGGAATCCATCGCGGCAGGAAGCCAGGTCGCGCACTCCGCGCCCGTCACCGAGGGGGAGTCTGTGGACGGTGCATTCGATCGGGCCGCCCTCGAAAAGCGCGCGGGCGTCCGTCTCGAGGATATGCGCATGGCCCTTGAGGTTCGGTCCGCGCAGGCCGAAGAACAGCTTTCCATTCGCGTAGGCGAGCCCTTCGATGTTCAGCCCGTTCATTTGCAGCGGCCGGTAGAGGTGGGGCGCGAGTTCGGCACTTCGTTGGAGCCACTCCTGCAGGCTGGCCCGGCGGATGCGGGCGCCGTCGACTTCGCCCGTCGCCGGATTCACAGGGATTTCGTACACCGCGAATCGTGTCGGCTGGATGTCGCCCTTTTTTTTGCCGACGCCGTGCGAGCCGGTCACGAAGTAGCGTTTGCCGTCCGGCGTGGCGGCCACGCCTTCGATGTCGATCTCCGGTCCTTTGGCGGCCGCGGGACCGGCGAGGGGCACCATCGCGCCGGCGACGATCCGGCCGTTCCGGCGGTCGATGCGCCCGAGCTGGACCGCGGTGAGTTCGTCACTCGCGACGAGGCAATGCTCGTTTCCGACGGCCGCGATGCCGCTAAGGTCCAGCGACTCGGCGAATCCCTGCGCGGTCCACTGCCGCGGGCTCGGCGTCAGTTTCCAGCCCAGCGCAGGATCAAGCGCGGGCGCGGCCGCCAAGGTGGCGGCCGACGCGCTGAAGAGGAAGGCCAGCAGGGTCGCCCGGAAAATGAGGCGGGATGAATGTTTCATGTGATGTCTGGCGGTGAGTGGACTGTCAACCATGGGGTCGGCGGGCGCGGGCTCGGCATCGCGGTTTCAATTCGGCCATGCGCGGAATTCGAGCAGGCGGTACAGGCGCTCGCCGGCATCGGGCGCCGCGGCCGGGCTCCACTCCTGCGGCTCGCCCGTGCAGGCGGCTATCAATTCGGTGACCCAATCGCCGGAAGCGGCCGGATCACGCGACTCCAGAAGGATCCACCGGCCGGGATCCGAACGCCAGTGGACCACGGGCGCCTGATGCGTGTTGGCCACGATCCAGAGTTGCGCCTTCGGCTCCAGACCGGCGCCGATGTAGCGGATGCGCCGCACGTATCCGGCGTCGTTGCCGCAAATGAGGATGTCCCCGTTCAGCGCCACCGACACCGAGCGCGGCTCCGCCATCACCTGGCGCGTCGTCGGCACCGGCTGCGGATCCGGAAAAAATGTCGAATTCGCATCGCCCTCGACAAACATCCACGCGACGCCCTGCGTGTCGACGTACCACAGATCGCCGCCGCGATGAGTGGCCACGAAAAACCCGCCCGCCGGATGAAACGCCACGCCTCGCGCCTCGCGCATGCCGACGCTCAACGCGGGACGTCCGCTGGCCTTCGGGCCGTCACCGGTGTTGCCGCCGACGCCGGCGACCGGAACTAGCGGTGCAAGTTCGGCCGACGGCGTGACCCGGTACACGCGCGAAGCGCCACGGTCGGAGATGTAAATGTCGCCGTTGGCGGCCACGTCCAGATTGCCCGCGTCGTCGAGTCCGGTCGCCAATGGAATGCCGGGACCGGTTCCGAGTTCCGGCGTCCACTTTTTCAGCGCCTTCGTCGTGGCGTAATAGATCACGCGTTCGTCGCGGCTCACCCAGAGGCCGCGGGAAAGCTCCGCGGTTTCCACCAGCACGGTCGTCATGGCGCCCGCGGTATCGACCCTCCGGATGCGGCGGTTGCCTGTATCGAGGATGTAGAATGTGCCGTCAGGCAGCGGGTAGGCGTGCTGCGGCCCGTCGAGCCGCCGCTCGGTCGCCGGACCGTCTCCGTCGAAACCCGGCGAATTGGTGCCAGCGACCGTGATCAGAATGCCGTCCGGGCGGATCATCCGGATGGCGTGGGCGTTCTTGTCCGCGACGTAGATGTTTCCTGCGAGGTCGGCCATCGCCGAGTGGGGTTCGGAAAGTTCCGCTTCGACCGCCGGGAGGCCATCGGCGTTGTTCCACTCGTTTCCGTTGTCCGCCGACTGGCCGCTCAGGCCGGCGATCCACTCGATCTCCCGGTACCCCTGAAGCATCAGCGTCCAATCGTCCGCGATGGCAACCGCAGGCATCGCCAGCGAAATCGCGAACAGCCGCGCGCGCCAGCCGCCACGCGTGCCCGCCGCCCTTTGCATGGTGAAAGTGCTCACGCCCTTATCGTGCCTCCCTTCCATTACGCGCCGATTACGTCCCTCCCTCATTACGTCCCTCCTTCTTCGACGATTTCTGTCGTCATGCGTACGCCCCCGGTTCATTGAACCGCGAATGCACGCCAATGAACGCGAATGAAGAGAATCTGCGGGCAGAGATCGCAGACACCCACTTTTCAGGCCGCGCTGCCTTCCATCGAGAGATGATGATGAACACGGCAATTATTGGAAGTAGAACCGTTCCCATCCCGGAGGGAGGGCCGATCATAGCCGTGGGTCGGCGTCGCTGTGAGGGTAAAGCCCCGTGTGCGGAAGCCGACCCACGGAAACGCGGCCCAAAACCTGCGCCTCCCGGAGGGATGCCAGAAGGACAGCCCCACGCGCTGTACGGCCCACAATGAGCGAATTACCGATCAGTGAAAATTTGGGGTTGCCAATAATCCGGGGAGGCGGCTAAAGTTGCGCCACCTCATGAAAAAAGCGTTCCTGATTCTTGTGACGATGGCCATTGCGAGTTCGACCGTGGCCGACATCCAGGCGCCTCCCGGCGCCCAGTATGGTCGTGTGGGCAAGTTGAGCCGAGGGCTGGCCAACCTGATCTACGGATGGACGGAGATCCCCAGCAACTGGGAGCGCGCGGTGACGACAGACGGGTCGTCCCATGGGCTGTACGGTTTGATGTGGGGAACACACAAGACGGTGATCCGGATCGGGTGGGGCCTGTACGAGGTGGTCTCGGCCCCCTTCCCGACGTACAAGGGCGGCTTCAAGGCGCCGTACCTCAACAAAATCGAACGCGACCCGCAAAACGGCTACTCGGACTTCCCGCCTGAAATCGGCTTCGATGGCGGCACCGACTACAACCGCTTCGTGCGGTATTGAGCTTCGGTTCGCAGGTGTTTCCGAAACGACCCGCCGGATTGTCCCGGCGGGTTTTTTTTGGCCGTGACTCGTTCAAAGGGACTTCCGCATGCGATTTGAGGTTCTCGGGTAGGGTGGCGCGTCCCGAGAACCCGACATCATGCTGCGCTGCCAACTCTCTCCACAATCTCTCTGGCCGCTTCCCTTATTCGCGCGCCGCGGAAGTGTCGGCGGATGGCAGGTCGATGCGGTGGCTGACATCGGCGGGCTGCCGCCAGCGGGCGCCATCGCGGAGTGCAACATTGAGGTCGAGCCTGGCCGGGAACGAGCCGTCCGGCGCGGCGAGCGGATAGAGGCGCAATTCGAGGGCGGCGACCTCCTTGAGGTGGCTGAACTCGACATCCGGAAAACCGGAATCGTTGGCGTCGGCGCCCACGGCGTCCGACGGGCCGAAATAACCACCGTCGCCATCCGCGTCCACGGCCAGCCAGTGCCGCCCGCGAGCGCCGCCGGCGAGGATTTCGTACAGCTCGATGCGACACGGTTCGCTGGTGACGGGGAGGAGGTCCTGGATGTGGCGTTTCGGGCTGCCGCGGTGGTAGATTTCCATGTAAACCGGCACGCTGAACAGCGGGCTGAGGCGGACGTGGCAGGCGTTGGCGACCGAGGTTCCCGGCAAATCACGGGCACGATCGAACAGGAATTCGGCGATCGATGTGACGCTCGTCTCGCCGGTCTGCCACGTCACGGTCACGCGGCGCACGCCCGGCTGCGATGGCGCATTCGGCTCGACCTCGAGGACGATCGTGCGCGACTCACCCGGGTGCAGCACGACGCGGCGCCCCTGGGCGTTCGAATGCGGCACCGCGCCGGTGGCCGAGGGAAACCGGAGTGTGACACGCTCCTCCGTGCCCGCGCCCACCCACTGGCGCACCGAAAGATCACCGGCGTCGACGAGCAGGGTGCCGCTGATGGTGACCGGTGTGGCATTGGCGAGGAAAAGGCGGGCGCGGCCGACTTCCTCAGTGGACACATGAACACTCATCGCGACCGGCTGAAGAACGATCTCCGGAGGTGGCGCGGACGAAGAGCCGGTCAGGAGCGCCAGCCAGGCGCGCGCCTGCGCGGCCAGATGGTCCTGCCCCACCGCCTCCCGCAAATCACCGAGCCGCGCCAGTACACTGACGGCCAGATCCGATTCCGCGGGCACGGCCGCCATCGACGCGGACCAGGCCGCCTCGAGCCACTCCGCCGCGGCCAGCACGTCCCCCTGGGCCTGCCAGTAGTCCGCGAATGTCGCGTTGACCCAGGCTTCCGCGGCCAGCCAGCCGCCGGTCCGCGCCTCCGATCGCGCATCCACGAGGTCCTCGCGCACACGGTTCAAATCGCCCGTGCGGATGCGGAGGCGCGCATGCGCGGCCGTAGCCAGCACCCGCAGGTCGATCCGGCCGGCTTGCAGGGCCTCCGCGGCGAGGGCATCCAGCGTGCGCAACGCGGCGCCGGCGTCGGGTTGCCGGACCGCCTCCTCGATCCGCCTTTCGAAGACCTCCGTTTCCACGGCCATCGCGCCGCTGCCGGCGCCAAGCGCCAGCAGAACCGCCGCGATCGCTGTCACCCGGAGTCCATTCATCATTCGATTATTGAAAATTATCCTGCCAACCATGCCCCACACCGGACACATTCCGAGCACTTTTTTCCATGATACCCAGCGACCTGCGTACCGCCGACTTCGATTACACCCTGCCCGCCGAACTCATCGCGAGCCGCCCGCCCGCCCGGCGCGACGCCGCGCGCATGCTGGTCGTCGACCGCGCCTCAGGCTCCCTCCACCACCGCCACTTCACCGACTTTCCCGAATACCTGCGCCCCGGCGACCTCGTCGCCCTCAACGACACGCGGGTCGTCAAAGCGCGCTTTTTCTCCGAGGATGGCCGCACCGAGCTGCTGCGCCTGGAAGTGCTGGACGACGGCCGATGGCGCTGCCTGGTCAAACCCGGACGCCGACTCCGGCCCGGCCACACCGTGCGCGTCGGCCGCTCGACCGGTACCGTGACGGAAATCGACGCGGGCGACGGAGCGCGGCTGCTGCGCTGGGACACACCGCCCGACGAAACCGCGCACGGCCATTTGGCGCTGCCGCACTATCTCGGGCGCGCGGACGAGGCGGCGGACGAGGATCGCTATCAGACGGTTTTCGCGCGGCCCGACCGGTCAGGCGCCATCGCGGCGCCCACCGCCGGGCTGCATTTCACGCCGGAAATCCTCGCGTCCATCCCGCATTGTTTCCTGACGCTCCATGTCGGCCTGGGCACATTCCGCCCGGTCGCCGCCGAACGCGTCGCGGACCACATCATGCACAGCGAACGCTACGAACTCACCCCGGAGGCCGCCGACCGCCTGCAAGCCGCCCGCCGCATCGTGGCCGTCGGAACCACCGTGACGCGCGTCCTCGAGCACATCGCTCGCAGCCGCGGCCGGATCACCGCCGACAAAGGAAGCACCGACATATTCATCCACCCGCCATTCGAGTTCCGGGCCGTCGGCGCATTGCTGACGAATTTCCACCTGCCGCGCTCCACGCTGCTCATGCTCGTGAGCGCCTTTGCCGGACTCGACCTCGTGAAGCGGGCCTGCGCCGAAGCGGTGCGTGAAAGGTATCGGTTTTTCAGTTACGGTGACTGCATGTTGCTGGTCTGACCCATGTCCGCCTCCTCCACGCCGCTCCTCGAAGCCCGGTCGCTGACACGGCGCCATCCCGGCGTGACCGCGCTCGACCGCGCCGACTTCTCGATTTCGCCCGGCGAAATCGTCGGCCTCATGGGCGCCAGCGGCTCGGGAAAATCCACGCTCCTCCTCGCGCTCGCCGGACTACTCCCGCCCGCGCCCGGCGACCGCACCGGCGCCGTGCTCTGGCGCGGACGCGACATCACGCGGATCGCGCCGCATGCCGCCGCCGCGCTCGGGATCGCGCTGGCGCCGCAGCACCCGGATTTCCCGCCCGCGCTGACGGTCGCCGACGCCCTCTCCCTCGGCCGCGAACCGACGCGCCCGGCCGGCGTGCTCGACCGCGCCGCCATGACCGCGCGCGCCCGCACCTGGCTGGCCCGCCTCGGGTTTCCACTCGACCCGGCCCTGCCCGCGCACCGCCTGAGCGCCGCACAAACCCGGATCGTCGCCCTGGCGCGCGCGCTCGCCGCCGAACCCTCCCTCCTCCTGCTCGACAACCCGACATCCGCTCTCCGCCCTCAGGACACCGACAAGCTCTTCGAGACGCTCGGCGACCTCCAGGCGCGCGGCACCGCCATCGTCTTCGCCTCCGACCGGCTCGGTGAAATCCAGGCGCTGGCCACGCGCGTTGTCGTGTTGCGCGACGGCCGGATCGCCGGCCAGCTCGACCGCGCCGAGGTCAACCCGGAATCGGTGCACCGCCTGCGCGCCGGCCAGACACTCGACCTGCCGATCAAGGAATTGATCGAGCCCGGGATCGTCCGGCTTCGCGCCGACCACATCCGCACCCGCGCATTCCCGGAGGCCGACGTGAGTTTCTCGATCCGCGAAGGGGAAATCGTCGGCATGGCCGGCCTCGCCGGATCCGGCCGCACCTCCATCCTGCGCGCGCTTTTCGGCCTCGACGCCCGATGCGGCGGATCGGTCGCCCTCAACGATTTCGAGCTGCCATCCGGACGCCCCGATGCCGCGCTGGCCGCCGGCGCCATGTTCGTCGACGGCCGCGCCACACCCGACGACGCCAACCCGCTCGCGTTGCGCGATTCCCTCGTGCTCGCCCGCCTGCCCCGCCTCTCCGCCGCGGGAATCGTCAGCCAAACCGCCGCCGACCGTCTCGCCGTCCTGCTCAACGACCACCTCTCGATCACCCAGGCCCCGCTCACGCAGCCGCTCGCCCGGCTCACACCCGGCCAGCGCCGCAAGGCCGCCATCGCCCAGGGCCTCGCCCTCCAGCCCACTGTCGCTCTGCTCGACGCCCCCACGCGCGGCGTCCCGCTCGACACGCGGGCCGAGATTTACGAGTGCCTCGAACGCCTCGCCGAACGCGGCGCCGCGGTGCTCTTCGCCTCCGATGAAATCGACGAACTCCTCCGGCTCCCCGACCGCCTGCTCGTCTTCCGCGAAGGCGCGCTCGCCGGTTCGCTCACCCGCGAGGACGACTTCACCGAGCGCGGCATCATGCTCCTCGCCGCGCCTCAAACACCGCGGCCACGGTCATCCTCCAACGCAAAATGAAACTTTCATGGAAACCCTCTGAGGCCAGGATGACGTGGCCTGTGTGGACCACAGTCCGGAAGGCTGTGGTCCGTGGCAGCCAGGTATTGCGCCGCTTTCAGAATCGCAATATCATCGCCTCATGAAGACGCTGGTCGTGAAAATCCCCGAGGCTCTGGACGCGGAGCTGACGCGCCAGGCGCGCCTGCGCCGGGTTACCAAGTCGGCTCTCGTGCGCGAGCGGCTGGAGCAACCAGCCCAGATGGCCAGTCTGTGGGATCGTATGAAAGACCTGGTCATCACCGATGACGATCTGCCCTGCGATCTCTCCACAAACAAAAAGCACATGGAAGACTATGGCAAAAGTCGTGCTGCTCGATAGCGGCCCGCTGGTGGCTGCGCTGCGCAAGCGGGATCATTATCACCAATGGGCACTCGGTCATTTTCAGAATCGTTCTCAGCCCTTTCTGACTTGCGATGCCGTGTTTCCGAAAGCTTTTCTTGCTGGCCTCCGCGCCCCGGGGAAAGGAGCGGCTTTGTGGCATGCTGGAGCGACAACTGATCGTGAGTGATTTCTCATCGCAGGCCCATGTCAACGACATCACCCGCCTCATGCGTCGCTACGCCGACACGCCCATGAGCTTCGCCGACGCCTGCCTCGTTCGCATGTCCGAACTGCATTCGGATTGCGCCGTGCTCACGCTGGACAGCGACTTCCTCGCCTATCGACGCCACGGACGGCAAACGATTCCGTCGCTGATACCTTCGTGAACGAAACGCAGCCTACCGAATGTCAGAACAGAACCGTGGGTCGCCCTCGTCATCGGGCCGCGGCCCTTGGCTCCGCAGGCGGTCCACGGAACCTCAGGCCAAGCTGTAAACCCGTGTAACAACACACCCCAATCTCAATAGGCCCATAAGCCCCATAAGCCCTATAGGCCCCATAGGCCCATTGTCCCCACTCCGGCCGCTGCGTCTCAGCCCGCGGATTCGAACAAGGCCGCGAAGGCGCCATCGAAGCCGGTCTCGTGCGGCAGGACCACCTTTTTTTCCACCAGCCGCAGATGCGGGTATTCGGCGAGCACGCGCTCGACCTGCACATCGTTTTCGGCCGGCTCCAGGCTACATGTGCTGTAAACGAGACGTCCACCGGGGGCGAGCCGCGGGATGGTGGCGGCGAGAAGCTGCCATTGCACGGTGGCCATTTCCGCCACGACGGCCGGCGTCACGCGCCAGCGGACATCCACGCGGCGACGCATCACACCTGTGTTGGAACACGGGACATCGAGCAGGATGCGGTCATAGCGCAGGCCGTCATCGGAAAGGCCGGCGGCCGCCCAGTCGGTGAGGCGGCACTCGGCGTTCGTCACGCCCAGGCGCGACAGGTTTTCGCTCAATCGTTTGATCCGGCGCGCGCTGGTATCCGTGGCGACCAACCGCCCGCGATTCTCCATCATTTGCGCCAGCAGGGCCGCCTTGCCTCCGGGCGCCGCACAGGCATCGAGCACCGTCTGGTCCGGGGCCGGAGCGAGCAGCGCGCACGCGAACCACGTCGATGGATCCTGCACATAGCCCGTGCCGGCTTCGAGCGCGGCGCGCGGGACGTCGGCAGCGCGGAAAAAATCAGGTACGCCTTCCACCGGCGAAAGCCCGACGGGCGGATCGTCCCACGGCTTGAGGCGGTTGAGCCGCACGAAGGTTTCCGCGGGCTGCGCCATCAGGTCGGCAAGCTTGAGCATGCCTTCTTCGCCGAAGAGCCAGCGCCACCGCTCGATCAGGAAATCAGGCAGCGAATACCGCTCGTGCGCCGGCGCATCGCCTTCGATCGCGAGCAAATGCTCTTTTTCATCGATCGCGCGGCGCAGGATCGCGTTCACGAGCGGCCGCTCGTCGTATGTCAGCCTGACCGATTCGTCGACCGCTGCGTGCTCGGCCACACCGAGCTTGAGCAACTGGAAAAGCCCGAGGCGAATGATCCAGCGCACCGGATCGGTCAGGCGGCCGCGGCGGTTCAGCTCCTTGATCCAGATGTCGAGCATCGTCTTGTGCCGGAGCACGCCCAGCACAAGCGCATGGAGCAACGCGCGGTCCGAGGAGTTCGCGAACGTGTGCCGCTCGTCGGCCGCCACCAGCAAGGCATCCGCATACGTGCCCGACGCCTGCCACTCCAGCAAAATGTCCACCGCCACCCGCCGCGGGTTGGAGGGGCGCGGCGCACGCGGTGGAGGCTGCGGACGCGCCGGAGGCGCCGGACGATCACGCTGGGCGGCGCCAGCATGGGGCCTATATGGCGCATGGGGCCTATGCCCATGCGGCCCATGCGGCCGATGCGGCCTATGCGGCGGGCGGCTCACGGCTTGGCGACGCTGTTGCGGCCGATGCAGTGGTAAGTGAATCCCAATTCCTTCATGGCCCAGGGATCGAGCAGATTGCGGCCATCGAACACCAGTGGCGCGATCATCCGGTTCTTCACTTCCTTCAGATCCAGCTCGCCGAACTCCGGCCACTCGGTCGCCACGATGAGCGCCTCCGCTCCGTCAACCGCCTCCAGCGGGTCGTCGACCAATGAGACCTTCGAGGAAAGCTCCGGCTCGAATGTGCGGAAACTGTCCATGCCCTTGGGGTCGGTGGCCACCACGTTCGCGCCTTCGTGGACCAGGTTGCGCACGAGTTCGACGGCCACCGAGCTGCGGATGTCGTCGGTATGCGGCTTGAAGCTCAGCCCCCAGACCGCCAGTTTCTTGTCCTGGAGCACCCAGAGCGTGTCACGGATCGCCTTGAGGAAGCGCTGGAGCTGTGCCGTATTGATATTGTGCACCTCGTGCAGCAGTTGGAACGGCACGCCGAGCTGGTTGCTGATGGTCGTGAAAGCGGCCAGATCTTTCGGGAAACACGAGCCGCCATAGCCCAGCCCGGCGTTGAGGAAGGAGCGGCCGATGCGCTTGTCCATGCCCATGCCCTCGGCCACTTTCTCGATGTCCGCCCCGGCCGCGTCGCAAATGGCGGAGAGGTGGTTGATGTAGGAAATCTTGAGCGCGAGGAAGCTGTTGGCGGCGTGCTTGATCAGCTCGGCGCTGTTGATGTCGGTCACAAGCACCGGCGCCACGAACGGCGCGTACAACTGCTGCATCAGCGCGACCGCGCGCGCGCCGTTCGCCCCGATCACGATGCGGTCGGGATCAAGCAAGTCCGCCACCGCCGACCCTTCGCGCAAAAATTCCGGGTTGCTCACCACGTCGAATTCCACCGAGGGCGCATACCGCCGGATCGTTTCCGCCACCTTCTCCCCGGTCTTCACCGGCACCGTGCTCTTGTCCACGATCACCTTGTAGTCCTTGATCACCGCCGCGATGTCCCGCGCCACCTTCTCGATGAATCGCAGGTCCACGCTGCCGTCCGGATTCGGCGGCGTCGGCACCGCAATGAACACCACTTCCGCGAAATCCACCCCCTCATCCGTGCTCGTCGTGAACCGCAGCCGCCCGTTCGCCACATTCTGCTTCACGATCTCCTCCAGCCCCGGCTCGTAGATCGGAATCTGCCCGGCCAGCAGCGATTCGATCTTCTTCGGGTTGTTGTCCACGCAGACAACCTGATGCCCCACCTTCGCGAAACACGCGCCGGTGGTCAGCCCCACGTATCCGGAACCAATGATCGTAAGTCTCATGCGGAATGCGGTCTTTTAGCCAGTTTTCAATATCTCTCCACCTTTTTGCCGTGCTCATCTCCAAAAGGTGGTGGAGCGTAGGAGATTCGAACTCCTGACCCCCACAATGCCATTGTGGTGCTCTACCAACTGAGCTAACGCCCCTTATTGCCCTCGCCGACCGATGCGCGACGGGAGCCAGATCGCTAACACGGCCGCGCCGATTGCCAAGTGGTTTTTTTGCCTTCCGCCCGGACCGCCGATCATTAGCAAGCTTGAAAGGCTGTGGTTTCCCGCGGAGCGCCGCACCTGGGAGCGCCGCACCTGGGAGCGCCGCAGTCGCCTGCGGCCTCGTGCGTATCGGCATGGAGGCAGGGCTCTTGTGTCGCGGCTGAAGAGCTGGAAAACTGTGTTCTTGATCGGCTTCGCGGCGGGGGCGACGGGCCGCAGGCGCCTGCGGCGCTTCGACTGCGGCGCTCCTGTCCAGGCTGCGCAGGCCACCGTCCGCTTCCCCATTTCCGCGACAACACAACACGCTCGGAATTGAACCCGCAGGATGAAAAGTATCCGTGCCCTATTTCACCTCTTGTTCACGTTCCTCTCCATTGGCCAATGATCGGAGCCCGCACGCCCCGACCGCCAGATGCCCGACCACCACCGCCGCCGCCAGAAACCCGAACACCCCGGTCACGAAACTCGCCGCCCCGTAGCCGCCCGAGCAATCGAGCCGCACACCGGCCGCTTCGTCCGGCCGTCCCGGCGCGCACGTCCCGTCCGCCTTCAGCACGACCGGCGGTTCAGGCGAAAAAACCGCGGGCACACCGAAATGCTGGTTCTCGCCGCGCGGGTAGCCGTGGGCGCGCCGGAGCCGGCGCCGCATCTGCCGCAGCAATTCGTCGTGCCCGGCCCGCCCCAGATCGTCGACCCGCACCCGCCCGGGGTCGCGCCGCCCGCCGGCCGAGCCACACGTGACGACCGGAAAGCCGCGCGCCTGGCAACCGGCGACGATGAGCGCCTTGATCGACATACGGTCGACCGCGTCCACCACATAATCGAATCCCGGATCCAACAGGCGGTCGGCGCTGGCGGCGGTGAAAAACTCCGCGCACGCTTCGACCGCGCAGGCCGGGTTGATCTGCCGCACGCGCTCGGCGAGGACGTCGATTTTCGGACGCCCCACCGTGCTGTCGAGCGCCGGCAACTGCCGGTTCACGTTCGTGACGCACACGTCGTCGAGATCGATGAGCGTCAGCCGCCCGATCCCCGAGCGCGCGAGCGCCTCGACCGTCCACGAGCCGACGCCGCCGACACCGATGACGGCCACATGCGCCTCACCCAGGCACGCCAGCGCGGCCGCGCCGTAAAGCCGCGCGATGCCTCCGAAACGCGCCGAACGATCGTCGAAAATTTCCGCCATGCCTCTCCATCTATGCTTCCTTGAGCGCCTGCCGCCACCATGGAATTCCTGCGCTTCAAACACGCCCGCTTCTCCGCCCGCTTCCCCAGGGACTATCGCTATTCACGCTCGCATTACTGGATGGCGCCAAGCCCCGGTGATGCCGGCGAAGATGCCGGCGTCTGGAGGGTCGGGTTCACCAAGTTCGCCACCCGCATGCTCGGCGAGCTGGTCGAGGCGAATTTCCCGCTCCCCCATGGCGCCCTCGTCGAACCCGGCCAGGAAATCGGCGCCGTCGAAGGCTTCAAGGCCGCCTCCAGCGTCTTTTCCGTCATGCACGGCGCCTTCCACGGCCTCAACCCCGCCCTCGCCGCCGACGCCTGTATCGTCAAAAGCGATCCCTATGACATCGGCTGGCTCTACGCCGTACGCGGCCGCCCCGAAGACGAAGCCATCGACGCCGAGGCCTACCTCGCCTTCCT
>CAZYHO010000056.1:0-15737 GCA_964647495.1 uncultured Akkermansia sp.
CCCGCCCGCCGTATCCGGCGTCTCGCCGGATACATCGTGCGTCTCGCACCGTGTTCGCTCCACAGCCTCCTTGAACTGGCTCATGATCCGGGGAGTTCAGGATCGGGGACAAAATGATTTGTCCCTTCTCCGCAACGGTGACAGAATACCGGGACTTCCCGAGTTCCCTCCCGAGTTCCCGAGTCCGGTTGGATCCATCGCATCGCACGCCTGTGAAATCGCTGCCCGTTTTCCTTCTTGCCGCCTGCGTCATCGCGGCCGCGGCGCCCGACGTTCACGCACGGCAAGACGCGGAAGCACCGCCGCCGCGCACCCCGCGCGCCGACTACCTGGATCCGCCGCGCATTTCCACGCCCCTCAACGACGCGCTGCGCGAATCGCTGGGCGAATCCACCGCCGGCTCGGCCGCGCGCGACCGCGAGTTCGACGTGCGGTTCCAATTCCGCCCGTATCGCACGCCGCAGCCGAAGCTTCTCGAACTCAAGAGCTGGGGTCCGCTCCCGGAGCCGATTCATGAGACGCTCCCCGCCGGGCGCCGTGGCGTCACGATCATACGCCCGACCTCGCTTTTCGATGATGCCGTTCCGGCGGCCACGCTCATACTGGCTCCCCGTTTCGAGGAAGCGTCCCTCTTGTCCGCCGACCTGAGCGTCGTTCCTTCTCCTTTCACCCTGGTCAACGCGGCCGCCGCCGACGCCACGCGCTTTCCGGGCGAGGTGATCGAGGAGGTTATCGTCCCGGTGCCGAGCGAGATTTTCGCGGTCATGGACAAGCTCGGCCGCCCGGACTGGAAAGGCGAGTTGCGCCGCACGAAAACACCGACGTTCTCCAACCGCGTCGATGTCGCCTTGCTGCTCGGGAGTGTTGTCGCGGAAGGATTTCTCGCGGTTCAGGCCGAGGACAAGGAGGCGGTCGAGCGCATCGGAAAGGACGTTCTCCGGCTTTCCGAATCCCTGGGGCTCAAGGAAACCGTACTCCCACACACCAACAGCATCCTCGAGGCCTCCAGGCACAACCATTGGGAGATCGTGCGCGTCGAACTCGACAAAACACAGAAGACGGTCCGCGATACCATGGAACAACGCCGCGACGCCGAACTCGGCCAGTGCGTCAGCCTGGGCGGCTGGCTGCGCGGCACCGACGCCGTGACCAGCCTGATTTCCAAGAGCTACTCGGCCGATGCCGCCGAGCTGCTCAACCAGCCGGACATCATCCGCCATTTCCAGAAGGAACTCAAGAAGCTGGCCACGCGGAACGGCAAGTTGAAGGCCGTGCTGGACGGGCTCGCCGTCATCGCCACGGTTATCGGCGATGGCGATGATGCGCCAAGCGCCGCCGGCGTCCAGAAGATCCACGAAACATCGGTAAAGCTCGTCAAATCCATCACATCGAGTGCTTCGGCCGCGCAGTGACCCCCGCTCCTCTCATCCCCCATTTTTTCATGACCCGTTCCGTTATCTCCCGGCTGCTTGCCGCCCTGCGGATCGCCGCGGCGTGCTGCCTGCTCGGCCTGCCGTCGGCCTGGGCCTATGTCGATGACGCCCACGGCATGGCCATGGAGCTGGCCACGCCGTACGTGGAAAAAGGATTCCAGGTGCGCCAGGACTATTGGAGCGGCGAGGTCAAGAGCGGCACGTCCAAACAGGTCAAGGCCCAGCTCTTCAAGGGCAACGAATACTGGTTTTTCCTCGGTTGCGACGCCGATGAGTGCGAACTCGAACTGAAGATTCTGGACGCCAAAGGCAAACCACTCCACGTCGAAACCAAAAAAATCAAAGGCGCCATCGGCGTGCGCATCCTTCCGCCCAAAACCGGCAGCTACTCGGTCGTCTTCACCGTCACGTCGACCGACGTGCAGAAACCAAGCTGGGCGCTCGCGTACGCCTACCGCTGAGCGTCGAGAAACAACACACCCGCCCGCCGCCGGACACGCCGCCCGCCCGGCACATTGCAGCTCGCCGGCCGCGCGTTCGCCCGCGCCACCGCGAGCACCGCCTCAACGACCTCGAAGCCGGCGCCGGGCACACCGTGCGATTCCAGCCACAGCCGCGCGACGCGCCGCGCCAGGGCGGCCGGCAACGCGCGAACACCATCGACGCGCAGCGTGCCGCTTTCCCCTGATGCCAGGGCGGCATGCCCGGCGGCCGCCGCGGCCGCCAGCTCGGCGTCGTCCTCCGCCGCCAGCACCGCCGCACGCCGCAGCGACTCCTTGACATCGCGCCCGGCCGCGGCCTCCAGCGCCGGCAGCGCCTCGAGGCGGACCCGGTTGCGAAACGACCCGCTCGACCGGTTGGTCGCGTCCTCGCGCCACACCACCCCGTGCTCGCGCGCCCACGCCTCGATCTCGCGCCGCCAGAATTGCAGCAACGGCCGCACAAAAACAAGCCCGCGCCACGCAGTCAGCGCCCGCATGCCGCCCAGCCCGTGCGTTCCCGCTCCGCGCAACAAGTGCATCAGCAGCGTCTCGACCTGGTCGTCCGCGTGATGCGCCAGCACGACATGCCGCAGGCCCCGGCGCGCCGCCACTTCCCCGAAAAACTCCCGCCGCGCTCCCCTGCCCGCCGTTTCCACCGACTCGCCGGCCCTCCGCGCGCGGTCCGCCACGTCGAACCGGCCGGCCTCGCACTCGCACCCGCGCGCCGCCGCCCACGCGCGCACCAGCGCCTCATCCTCGTCCGCCTCCGCGCCGCGCAATCCGTGATGCACATGCCCGACCACCACCCGCCGAAACCCGAGCCGCACCATCACTTCCACCAGCACCATCGAGTCCACACCACCCGACACCCCCGCCAGCACCGGTTCGTCCACCGGAAACGGCCAGGGCCAGTCACGCAATTCGGCCACCAAGTCCATCGCCCACACAGCCCCAAAAACTTCGCCCCCGAAACTCGAATTCATCAATCTATCGACTAACGGACACATGATCTGGTTCTCGGGCAGGGCGCCGGGTGGAGAAAAGCGCTGGCGCGGCGGGGTGTGCGCGGGAGACTGGGCGACTCAGCGGCATGGGGAACATGTTTTACAGCGACTTCGATCACGAGACACCGAACGTCGAGAAACAACGCGAGGACGAATACCGGAGCGGGTTTCAGATTTCCCGCGACCGGATTCTGCACACGGCGGCGTTTCGTCAGTTGCAGGGGAAGACGCAGGTGTTTCTGACCGGCGAGTACGATTTTTACCGGACGCGGCTGACTCATTCGCTGGAGGTGTCGCAGATCGGCCGGTCGATTTGCGCGGCGCTGCGGCACCGGTCGCCGCATCTGGGGCCGGACTATTTCATCGATCCTGATCTGGTGGAGGCGGCGTGTCTGGCGCACGATCTGGGGCATCCGCCATTCGGCCATGCGGGCGAGCGCAGCCTGCACCGGTTGATGGAGCCGCACGGCGGGTTCGAGGGGAACGCTCAGACGCTGCGGCTGCTGACGGAGACGATCTTCGCGCGCGGCACACGCGGGCTGAACCCGAGCCGCGCGCTGCTCGACGCCATCCTCAAGTACAAAACCCTGCACGGCGAAATCCCGAACGCGCCAAACCACTTCATCTACAGCGACCAGGCGCCGCAGCTCGCCTTCGTGACCCAGGACACGCCGTGGCCGGCGGACGCCCGGCCCGGGCCGGAGCGCGATTCGTTCCGGTCGGTCGAATGCCAGATCATGGACTGGGCCGACGACACCGCGTATTCGCTCAACGACATCGTCGACGGCGTGGCCGCCGGGTTCATCACGGCCGGCCGGCTCGAAGCCTGGGCCGGGAATCACTCGGTGGACGGTGACGATGCCCGGCACGTCCGCGAATTGGCCGATGCCATCCGGCGCGACCTCATCGAGGTGCGTTCGAACCGGAAAATCGGGGACTTCATCGCGGCCTGCACGCTCGTGCCCCGTTCCGGCTTTCTCAGCGAACGCACGCGGCGCCACGCGTTCTCGCTGCACGTCGATGCCACGGCGCGCGCCGAATCGCGCTTGTACAAACGCGTCGCGCTCGAACTCGTCTTTCAGTCGCCACCGCTGCAACAGCTCGACTTCAAGGCGGACGAAGTGCTCGGCAGGCTGTTTGGCGCGCTGGAAAACAACTACCTCGGATCGGCGCGCCGGCGGCTGCGGCTGCTCCCGCCCGCCCTCGAGGCCGTCGTGGAAGCCGCCGGTGACGACACCGCGCGCCGCCGCCGGATCTGCGATTTCGTAGCCTCGCTGACCGATGCCGCCGCCACGCGGCTGTACCGGCGGCTCTTCGACCCCGAATTCGGCGGACTGGCGGACCTGCTCTGATCTCACTGCCTCTCGATGACGACGAGCGTCACGTCATCGTGCTGGCGGGCGCCCTTGGCGAAAGTGGCCACGGCATGCTGAACGGACGCGAGCAGCGGCTGCGGCGCGGCTCCGGCCGAGGCTTCACGGTGAAAAATTTCCGCGAGCCGGTCGCCCCCGAATTCGTCGCGGCTCCTCGCCTCTACCGCCTCGGTCACGCCGTCGGTGTACAGCAGCAGCCGGTCGCCGGCTTCCATGCGGAACGTGAACTCCCTGGCGATCCGATCGAATACCGGGCCGCGGTCGACGCCGAGCGCGAGGCCCGGCGGTTTCAACGGCTCGATGAGGCCGCCGGCACGGTGGAAAAGCAGCGGCGGGTCGTGGCCGGCGCGGACGAGCGTCACGTCGCCGGTGGTGCTATCGAGCACGCAATACGCCAGGCTGACGAACATGTCCTCGCGGATGTCGGCGAAGAGCAGCCTGTTGACCCGCCGCAACACGGCGCCCGGCGAATGCTCGCGCTCGGCGCTGACGCGCATCAGGCCGCGACAGGTCGCCATGACGAGGCTGGCCGGCACGCCTTTGCCGGAGACATCGGCGATGACGACGCCGAGGTGCGTGTCGTCCAGCCGGATGAAGTCGTAATAATCACCACTGACCACCTTGGCCGGCAGACAGGCGGCGGCGAATGTGAAGCCGGGGAAATCGGGTGAGCGCGAGGGCAGCAGGATGCGCTGGATTTCGCTGGCGCGGGCGAGTTCGTCCTCGATGCGCCGTTTTTCCATGGCTTCCTGGTGGATCATCGCGCTGCCGAGGGCGAAGGCGCTCTGCTCGGCGAGCGACCGGAAGACATCGAAGTCATGCGCGGTGAAGGCGCGGCCGGCGCCGGGCCGCGCCACGGCGAGCACGCCGAGCTTCTTGGCCCCGTAGCTGAGCGGGGCGATCATCACGCTGAGCACGCGCCCGCGGCCGGCGCCCGACAGCCCCGCGAAAGCCGCATGGTCATGGAGGTCCCCGAGCAGCATCGGCTTCCCGGCGCCGAAGACCTCGCCCAGCGCGCCCGCGCCGTCGAGCACGCTTTGCAGGCGCACATGGCTGCGCACCGCACGCGGGTCGTTTCCTATTTTTTCGAGGATCTCCGGCGGCAATTCGATGAGCGGCGGGCAGTCGCGCGAAATGGCCGACGGCACGAGCAGGCCGCGCTGGGCATCGTGCAGGTACAGTGCGCCGCCGCGGGCCTCGACCACCTCGGACGCGCCTTTCACGATGCGGCGGTGCAGGTTGCGGGCCGAGATGTCCAGGTACAGCGCCTCGCCCAGCCCGTGGAGAAACTCGAACATCCGGTGCTCCTCGGCGTCGTGCGACTGGTGCTCGCGAGCCAGCGCCGCGTGCGATGTCTCGAGCGCCTGATGATTGGCGGCGAGCGCCGCGTGTTCGCCGCGCAGGGTATCGAGCGCCCGGCCCGCCGAATCCGCGCGCGCGCGTTGCCGCCGCCACTGCCGCAACAGGATCGCCGCCACGCCGCCGGCCGCCAGTGTGATGAGGATTTCAGCGACCATGGCCCCCGCTCTCACGCGGGCTGAGACCGCCGCTCGTTTTTCAGGCACTCCAGGACATCCCTGAACTTGAGTTTGTTCGCCTCATGCGCCTCACAGAGATTTTCGTGGGCATCGATGACGCAAGCGCGGCGCGATTCCTCGTCCTTGTCCCCTTCCCCGGCCTTCACTTCCTCGGTCAACGACGCCTTGACCATCTCCCGCTCCTCCCGCCAGGCGCTGCCGTCCTGGTCCACCTCGAACACCTGATCGAGCCCCAGGTTGGCGAGCAAATTGCGGTTCCGCTCGTTGACGTTGACCACCTGGAGCCTGCCGCCCGGATACCGCATCAACCACACCGCGATCCCGGTCAGCGTCCCCATGAACGTCGAATCCATGGCCGGACACGCCTCCAGATCGATGACAAAGTGGCGCGCTCCCTCCTCGATCCGCTCCGCCGCGAAGCTCTTCAACTGCGGGCTGATCTCGTGGGATCCCTTGCCGGAAACACGAAGCCACAACATGTTGCGAAGGCTCCCGGCCAGAATGCGCGTGTGGGGTGTCACAGTGATAGCTGC
This sequence comes from uncultured Akkermansia sp., assembly GCA_964647495.1. Taxonomy (GTDB): domain Bacteria; phylum Verrucomicrobiota; class Verrucomicrobiia; order Verrucomicrobiales; family V1-33; genus CAJBME01. Next base: position 6,364 of record CAZYHO010000056.1, read on the forward strand.
TCAGGAAATCCGATTCCCGCTCCGAAGTGCATTATAACCTCCTGACATCGGCAGGTCAACCAAAGCCATCCCCTATCTCTCAGCGCCACAAATAACTCTCGCGCGTGACCAGCGTCTGCTTGCCGCGAACCAGCAAAACCCGCCAGGCAATCACCTTGCCGCCGGCGGCGTACGCGGGACCGGTGACCTGGAACTCGCTGACGTTGGAGGCGCGCGGCGCGTCAACCGATTGCTCGATCACCTGCGTGCGCGACCCGGTCTTGGCCTGGCGGTATTCGAATCGCAGCGTGACGGGCGCCGAACGGTCGGCCACCGACCAGAAGATCGTGTAGTAATTTCCGGTGCGATCGGCGACGTCCTCGGCGGTCAGCGCGCCGTGCAACCGGTGGCGGCGCTCGAAATCGATGGCCGGATCACCGGCGAGGACGCGCTGGGCCGAGGGATCGAGCCGGTAAATCTTGACCTTGCCCACCGAGTCCCCGGTCGTCTGGCACGCGCTCAGGCCGAGCGCCACCGCTGCCAGGCCGCCGCCCAGTCGAACATAAGCACGAAATGCCATAAGCCTGCGAGTTAAAGGCGATGGGCGGCGCAGTGTCAACGGGCAAAATGGGCGCATGGGCCCATCAAAAATCCCGATTGTGGGGAAAAGCGAGCCGCTATACTGGCACGCGGGGAGCTACCGGTTCCCCGACCCAATGGCCCGCGAAATCGACAGCATCGCCCGCCGCCTGCTCGAATCGTACGAGGAAATCGGCGGCATCAACCATCTCGACGGCACGAATCTGCCGTCGCGCGATGCGCTGACCGCGATCTGCCGCGGGCTGCTCGGGCTGCTTTTCCCCGGGTTCTTTACCGAAGAACCGATGACCGGCGCCTGCCTCGAGGGCAAAACCCGGGAGCTTCTCGACGACGTGGTGGCCCGGCTCACGGTCGAGACGGAGCGCAGCCTGCGCAGCCAGAAGGACGCGGCGGCGCACTCGGAGGTGGAGGCGCGGCGGCTGGCCTGCGAATTTCTGCACTGCCTGCCCGACGTGCGGGCGCTGTTGCTGACCGACGTGGAGGCGGCGTACGAAGGCGATCCGGCGGCGCGCAGCTACGAGGAAATCATCCTGTCGTACCCGTGCATCGAGGCCATCGCGATCCAGCGGCTCGCGCACTGGCTTTACCGGCGCGGCGTGCCGCTGCTGCCGCGCATGATGACCGAATGGGCGCACAGCCGGACCGGGATCGACCTGCATCCGGGCGCGGTGATCGGATCGCATTTTTTCATCGACCACGGCACCGGCGTGGTGGTCGGCGAGACGACCGTGATCGGCCGCCACGTGAAGTTGTACCACGGCGTGACGCTGGGGGCGAAGAGCTTCGCGAAGGACGAGGAGGGCCAGATCATCAAGGGGATCAAGCGGCACCCGAACGTGGGCGACCACGTGACGATTTACCCGAACGCCACGATCCTCGGCGGCACGACGACCATCGGCGAGCACGCCACCATCGGCGCCAACGTCCATCTTTCCGAAAGCGTCGCCCCGTACGCCGTGATCGCGCTCGGCGATCAGACGCACCGTGTGCGCGACAAGCGCGCCCAGCCGGGACGGCTGAGGGTGCCTGTCTGAATACGCTTCCCGCCTCTGCCCTGACAATCGCCCCGATGAAGTTCCCCCAACAGCTCCTTCTTCGCCTGACCGGTCTGGTCGAGTCTCCACCGTTGCGGACACCCGCCACGCCGGCGAGCCGGTCGACGCGCGCGCGCCGACCGCGGCTGCACGGCGAGGATGTGCAGCTCACCGCTCATGCGCGCGAGTTGTTGCGCGGTCTGCGCGGGCTGGGCGAGCTGGCCGCCAAGGTGCGTGTGGTGTGGAATTCGCGCCTGCAGACGACGGCGGGCACCGCGAGCGCGCGCACCTGGGAAGTGGAAATCAACCCGCACCTCAAGGACCACGGATCCGCCATCATCCACAGGATTCTCCGCCACGAACTCGCCCACCTCGTCAGCGTCTTCAGGGCCGGCCGCCGCCGCATCGCCGCCCACGGACCCGAGTGGCGCCAGGCCTGCGCCGACCTCGGCATCCCGGGCGAACCGCGCTGCCACAGCCTGCCGCTCAAAGCCCGCCAGGTGCGCGCCAAGTTCGCCTACCGCTGCCAGCATTGCGGCCGGCTCCTCAAACGCGTCCGCCCGCTCGAGCGCCGCTCCGCCTGCTTCGACTGCTGCCAGAAACACAACAAAGGCCGCTACGACGACCGCTACCGCTACGTCCGCGTCCCGCTCGATGTCCTTGAGGAAGGCCGCATCCAGCAACCGGAGTGAGGGCCTCCCGGATCCGGCTGATCCGGCTGATCCGACTGATCTGACTGCCCCCCTATTTCCGGAATACCTTCATGGCGGCCTCGGTGCGGGTGCGCACGTGGAGTTTGGCGTAGCAGTTTTTGAGGTGCTGGCGCACGGTTTCCGGGCTGATGCCGAGCGAATCGGCGATTTCCTTGTTGATGTAGCCCTGGGCGACGAGGCGGAGCACCTCCTCCTCCCGCGCGGTCAGGTTTTCCGCGGGGCGCGGGGATGATCCGCGCCGATGAAACGACTGGACGACCAGCCGCGCGATGTGGCTGTTCATCGGCGCTCCGCCGTTCTGCACGTCCTCGATCGAGCGCAACAGGTCCGCCGGCGGGGTGCGTTTGAGCAGATAGCCGCTCGCCCCGTTTTCGAGAGCCTGGAAAATCGTCTCGCTGTCGTCGTACGCGGTGAGCATGACGACCTTCACATCCGGCAGCTTTTCCTTGAGGCGCGCGACGCATTTGACGCCGGACATGCCCGGGAGCCTGATGTCCATGAGGACGACATCCGGCACGGAGGCCGGAATGCCGGCCAGGGCGGACTCGGCATCGGAGAAAGCGCCGGCGCATTCGAATCCCGCCGTTTCCCCGATGAGCTGGGCGAGCTGCCGGCGGAACGAGGCATTGTCCTCGACAAGGGCGACGCGGATGGGCGGTGTCATGATGGCGGTGGGAGTGGCAGCGAGAAAACGACACGCGTGCCCTGGCCGGGCGCGCTCTGGATGTCGCACGACCCGCCGCATTCGGCGAGCCTCTGGCGCATGTTCGAAAGGCCGTTGCCGCCGCCGCCGGACGCGCCGTCCTGCCGGCCGGGATCGAAGCCGCGTCCATCGTCGGAGATCGTGAGCACGAGGCGGTCGCCGGGCACGGCGATGTGCAGCCGGATTTCGGTGGCCGCGGCGTGCTGGACGGCATTGTGCAGCGCCTCTTTGGCCGCGAGGAAAAGCGAGTGGCGGACGTCCGAGCCGATCACGACATCCGGCAGCTCGGCCGGCACGTCGAGGCGCAGCCGCACCGGAAACGGCGCGCAAAAGTCTCCGGAAAAGCGGACCAGATAGCGGGCCAGGCTTTCGAGGGTGTCATGCCGCGGATTGACCGCCCAGACGATGGCGTCGAGCGCCTGGACCAGCTCGGACGCGAGAGTGCCGATGGCGCGGAATTTCCCCTCCACCGCGGCTGGCTGCTCGCGCTGCTCGCGGCCGAGCGCGCTCAGCAGCCCGATGTGGCTGAGGTTGGCGCCGAGATCGTCGTGAATGTCGCGGGCGATGCGCGTGCGCTCGCGTTCCAGCACGATCTGCTGTTCGGCGAGCTTGATGCGGCGCTGCAGCCGGCGGCGCGTGATGGCGCGGGCCGCGCCGGCTGCGAGCCCCAGGCTGCCGAGCGCGCCACCCGTCAGCGCCCACGGCTGCCGCCACCACGGCGCCGGCACGCGCAGGTCGATGCTTGCCGGCGGGCTCCATGTGTGGCCATCGGCGCTGCCTCGCACTTCGAAGCGGTAGGCGCCCGGGGCCAGCGCGGCGTAATTGACGACGCGTTCCGTCCCGGTATCGACCCAGGCTGATTCCAGCCCGTTGAGGCGGCATTGAAACCTCAGGCGTGACGGAGCGCTGAATGCCGGCGCGGTGAAACGGAATCCGAAGCGCGAGGCGGATGCGGAAGCGGCGGCGTAGCGCGCCGGCACAGGGCTGAGCGACGGGCCGTGGCCGACGGTCATCGATTCGATGACGACCGGCGGAGGATCAAGCCGCGGCGCGAACACGCCGGGATCGATGATGGCCAGTCCGGCGACCATCCCGAAACAAAGGCGGCCGTCGCCGAGCCGGGCCCCGGCCGGATGATAACCGCCCGTGCATTCCAGGCCGGGCAGACCGTCGGAAGCGCCTAACACAAGCACATCGAGCGGACCACCGCCCGCCGTGGCGACGCGATCGAGCGAGGCGAGCGTGACGCGGGCGACTCCGCGATTTGTGCCGATCCACAGGTGGCCCGCGCCATCGTCGAGGATTTGCGAAACCACGTCGTCCGGCAGGCCGTGGTCTTGCGTGATAGTGAACGGCCGGTCATTTATCCAGCGGATCAACCCGCCGCTGCTGCCGGCCCACATCACACCCTGGTCGTCCTCACGCAGTGTGCGGATGAACTGGCTTGTCAGCCCGTCGTCGCGCCGCCACGTGCGGAGCAGGCCACCCGGATCCAGGCGCGCCACTCCCTGACCCGCGGTGGCGAACCACACACGCCCTTGGGCGTCGACCTCGATGGCCGTGATCGAAACCTCCGCGAGCGGCTCGGCGCCGGGCGGCCGGAGAAACCGGCCCTCGGATCCGAAAACCGGCCCGCCATCCAGCGTGCCGATCCACAGCCCGCCGTCGGCGGCTTCGCAAAACGCGGACACGATCCGGCCCGGCAATCCTTCGGCGCGGCCGACCGGATACGGCACACCCTCCACAACACGGAAAGCGCCTTCGGTCGGCGTGCCCAGCCACAGCGTGCCGTCACGCGCGGCGGCGAGTGCCGTGATCACGCGGTTTTCGAGCACATAGCTCGGCGAACTCGGCTCCGCGGTCAGCGTGCCTGCCGGCAGGCGGTTCAGCCCGCCGCCGTTCGTGCCGATCCAGAGCGTGCCGTCGGCGGCTTCGGCCAGCGCCATGATGCCGTTGTGGGACAGGCCGTCGCGTGTCGTCACGGCCGCGATGCGGCGCGGGCGCAGACAGGTCAGGCCACCGCCGATCGTGCCGACCCAGAGGTTGCCTTCGCGGTCCATGGCCAGGGCGCTCACGCTGTTGGCGGGCAGCCCGTCGTCGGTGGTCACCGGAAGAAGCGTGTGGCCGCGAAGCCGCGCCAGCCCGCTCGCCGCGGTGCCCACCCAGACGTCGCCCGACGCGGTCGGGAGCAGCTCGCGCGTGCTCGATGCGAGCACGCGGTCGCCTTCGCCAAATGTGATCACCTCGCCCCCCGCCAGCCGGCCGACATACCCGTTCGCCCCGCCGAACCACATGGCGCCATCCGGGCTGCCGGCCAGCGCGCTCACCGACGAGAAACTGGACGGATCGAGCGCGGCCGGCGGCCTGGAGATCGACCGGCCATCCCATCGCATCAACTCGTAGCCTCCGCGAATGCACCACACGCCATCCGATCCGATCGCCAGCCTGAAGGCATTCCCGTCCGCTCTCCGGGTCAGGCGTCCCTCGTTCCATTGAAACAGGCCAAGCGCGGTGCCGATCCACAGCTCGCCGGAAGCGTCCTCGGCGAGGGCCAGCACGGTATTGCCCGCCAGCCCGGATCCTGTGTCGTACGAAATGAACCGCCCGGCCTCCCAGCGCGCCAGCCCGCCGCCTTCCGTGCCCACCCAAAGCCGCCCCTGCATATCCTCGAGCAAGCAGATGACGCTCAAACTCGGCAGCCCGTGGCTTTCCCCGAAAGTCGTGAAGCGCAGGCCGTCGAACCGCGCGAGCCCGTGGGTCGTTCCGATCCACAACCATCCGTCCCGCGCCTGGACGATGGAGGTCACCGTGTTTGATGGAAGCCCCCGCGACGTCTGCCACGTCTCCAGCAGGTATTCGCGCGCCGAGGGCCGGCCGTCCGCAGGCAGCTCGGTGGCCGACGCCGAAAAATATCCGGGCGTCGCCAGGAACGGCTGCGTGCCCACCGGCAGATCCGGCAGCGGATCGCGATCGGCCGAGCTGGCGACGGCCTGCCAGCCGCCGCTATCACCGGGCACTTCGATGCGATACCCGGTGGCCAGCCGGTCGATGAATTTCCGCTCGCGGTCGCGGCTCCACACGACGCGGCCGACCCTGACCGGCGCGGAAAATTCAAGCTCCACCCAGCCGGTCCCCATCGTATCCGAGATCCAGCTGTGGCCGTTGCCGTAAATGCCGTCGTTCACGTGCGGGATCGCGTGGATGCGATAACCCGGCAATGTGCCCGAGGCCCGGGCCCGCGTGCCTTCGGTGGCCAGTGCCAGATTGCGCTCCGGGTCATCCGGGCCGTAAACCTCCAGTTCATCCAGGCACGGTTGCGCCGAGTTGACGGTCCGCTCGATCACAAACCGCAGGCGCCGCGTCTCCACGACCGCAAACTCATCGACGTTGCGCCCCGGGTGCACGGAGGCGCGCAGTCGCGCCGGCTCCTGCGCCTGGAGGCCGGCGGCCGGCAGCCCCAGAACCGCCGCGAGGACGAGGTGGCTGAATCTGCGAGCGTGACCCATGGCGTGGCATCATATCGGGCACGTTCCCGCTTGGCAGGCGATTTCCTCTCCCCCGAACGGGTCAGAAATCGCCCGCTCTCCCCCGAACGGGGTATAGGCGGCCACCGGCCCAGCCCCTAGCCTGACTCGCTCCCTCAACACAACCCCAACTCGCCCTCAGGGAAATTCCACCCCACGCACCATGAAAACCACGCTCGCTGTTATCGGCCTGACCAGCCTTGCCTTCATGCCTGCCGGCCTTCAGGCCGGAGTCGTCATCACTCCCTCCGCCGGATTCACCATCACATGGGATGGCAACGAGGGCGATCACTTCTCGGCGGCGGACCCCGCGCCGGCACCTCCCAACCTCGCCACCGCTCCGGGAACGACGGCCTTCACCTCCAGCGATCTGGGGCCCGAACTCGGCATCGTATTTCACGTCGCCGCCAACCTCAACGACGGTCTTTACGGCAACGCCAATAGCTGGATCGGCGGCGCCTTCGCCGGGGCGCCTTATGCCGGCATCAGCCTGAGCGGCCTCTCGTACGTCAACGCCTTCGCCATCGGCCGCGACAATGGCAACAATACAGCCTCCGAATGCTGCGACGGCCAGCTCGCCGACCGCAGCCTGGGGGTTTACACGGTCCAGATCACACGACTCGCCTCGCCGGGCGGGGGCACTCCGGACACGGGTGACGCCTCCACCGGCTGGCAGACGATCGGCACGCTGAATTACCAGTCCAGTGACGATACCGTTCTGGGCGGCGAGTTCACTTCCTACTTCCGCCATCAGTTCGCCGTCTCGCAAGGCGGCAACCCGATTGAGGCGACAGGCCTCCGCTTCCTCGTGCCAGCCACCGGCCTCGACGGCGGCACGGCGATCGACGAAATCGAAATCATCGGCTCGCCGGTGCCCGAGCCCGCCACCGCGCTGACCGCTCTGCTGGGGCTGGCGTCGCTGGCGCTGGCGCGCCGCCGCCGTTGATCGATCCGATTGATGCTCCATGCCCCCCGTGCACCCGCCACGTCCGCCCGCCATGAACCTGAACCGCTGCGCCCTGCTCGCCGGCGCGCTTGCCCTCACTGCATCGCCGGCCGCTTTCGCCGACATGTTCATCACTTCGTCCGAAGGCTTCACCGTCGCCTGGGATGGCAACGAAGGTGACCACTTCGACCCTGATGATCCCGCGCCGGCTCCTCCCAACCTCGCGACTGCTGCCGGCGCCATCGCTTTCGCCTCCAGTGACCTCGGACCGGAATTGAACATCACGTATCATGTGACCGCCAACCTGAACGACGGACTCTACGGCAACGCCAATAGCTGGATCGGAGGCGGCTCGCCGAGTCCGGGCTTCGCCGGTATCGATCTGGGCAGCCTGTCCACGCTCACCGGATTCGCCTTCGGGCGCGACAATGGCAACAACACATCCTCCGAGTGCTGCGAAGGCCAGCTCCGGGACCGAAGCCTCGGGCTCTACACGATCCAGATCACGCGCGTCGAAGCGCCCGGTGTTGACACGGAGGAAACGGAAGACGCCACCACCGGCTGGCAGACGATCGCCACCATCGAGTACGCCTCGAACGACGATACCGAAATCGGGGACGCATTCACCTCGTACTACCGCCACGAATTCGAGGTCGCCCAGGGCACGGAGCCGATCCAGGCCACCGGCTTCCGCATCATCGTCCCAGGCACCGGCGTCGGCCTCGGCACGGCGATCGACGAGATCGAGCTTTATGGACCGGCGGTTGTCGATCCGGACAAGGACGGGGACGGCTTTGACGATGTGGTCGAGATCGAGCTGGGATTTGACCCGGAGGATCCGGCGAGCACGCCCGAGTCGAAAACCGACATCCGCACGGCGGTCGAATTCAGTTTCTGGGCCGCCAGGAGCAAACGGTACCGGATCGAAAGCTCCCCGGATCTGGCGACCTGGACGACGGTCGAGGAGAATATCCTCGGGCGCGGTGGGGAAATCACGCGGCTGTATTCCATCACCGGCCAGCCGGGGCTGAATTATCGCGCTGTGCGCCAGGAATAGGTGTTCGATTCTTTGCCCGGCAGCCGTGTGGCTGCCGGGCCGCGGGCGCGCCGGGATGCCCGCCCGCCGTTTTTTCTCACGCGCACAACCAGCGGACGGCGGCGCTCCGGTTACACTTACGAATGAAGCCGGGACGCCCCGCGCTTCCGTCCTGCGATCCCCCGCCTGATGAAGTCCCCCTTTTTCTCATCGATCACTTTCCAAAAATGGACCCGCCTGCTCCTGTCACGGAGGCATGGAGCGGTTTTCGTCTCGGCCCTGCTCGCCGCGCGCGGTTTCGCTGACAGCACCACCGTCATCAACGAGGTGATGTACCGGCCCGCCACCGAGACGGGGACCGAGGAATGGATCGAGCTGGCCAATTTGATGGCGGTCGACATGGACCTGTCCGGCTGGCGGATCACGGGCGGTGTGAACTTCACGTTCCCCGATGGCACGCGCATCGCGGGCGGCGGGCACCTGGTGGTGGCGGGGGTGCCGGCGGCGGTGCCCGGGTCGCTCGGCCCCTGGCAAGGCAGGCTCTCGAACAGCGGCGAGGAAATCCGCCTGCTCAGCGTCTCGGGACGGATCATGGACGAGCTGGAATTCGAGGACGCCGGGCACTGGCCGGTCGGCGCGGATGGATCGGGCGCCACGCTGGCACGCCGGCGGGCGGGCGCCGCCGATCGCGGACACGAAGCGTGGGCGGCCAGCCGTGAGGTCGGCGGCACTCCGGGCGCGCCGAATTTTCCGGCAGGCCCATTGCCGGCCGGTGTGCGCCTGTCGGAAATCAGCGGCGCGGCGGACGAGACTTTCCGGGTCGAACTCGTCAACGAAGG